>NZ_JBFUCJ010000180.1:0-8187 GCF_056405295.1 Variovorax sp. P1_H2
CGCTTGGCCTCGGGCGACATGTTGGGCAGGAAGACCTCGCAAGGCACGCCCAGCGCCTGCGCGGCCGCGGCGGTGGCGATGCCGGCATTGCCGCCGGACGCAATGATCGCGCCGCTGGCCGGAATCTCGTTGGCCAGCAGCCGGTTCATCATGCCGCGCGCCTTGAAGCTCCCGCTGGCCTGCAGATGCTCGAGCTTGAGCCAGATTTCGACGCCCGGCGTCTCCACGCCGAGCGCCCGGCCCGAGAGCTTCCACAGCGGCGTCTCGCGCAGGAAATGCGGCGCGCGTTGATGGATCCGGCGCGCCGCCGCCTCGACGTCCCCGCGCCAATCGTGCAGAACGCCGCCGCTCACGAGATATGCCCCGGTGCCGGGATGTCGTCGAGCTTGAGCCCCTTGGGCAGCGGGAACTTGAGCGTCTCCCGGATGCCGTCCATCTTGCGCACCGACACGGCGCCGAAGGCCTTGATGCGGTCGATCACCTCGCGCACCAGCACCTCGGGCGCCGAGGCACCCGCGGTGAGGCCGACGCGGCTCTTGCCCTCGAACCATTCGGGCCGGAGTTCGGCCGCGGAGTCGACCATGTAGCTTTCGGTGCCGAGGCGCTGCGCGAGTTCACGCAGCCGGTTGCTGTTGGAACTGGTCGGGCTGCCGACCACGATCACCAGGTCGACCTGCGGGCTCAGCATCTTCACGGCGTCCTGCCGGTTCTGCGTGGCGTAGCAGATGTCCTGCTGCTTGGGCTCGCGCGCATTCGGGAAGCGCGCGCGCACCGCGGCCGAGATCTCGGCCGCGTCGTCGACCGACAGCGTGGTCTGCGTCACGACCGCCAGCCGCTCGGTCTGCGCCGGCGCCACGAGCGCCACGTCCGCCACGTCCTCGACCAGATGGATGCCGCTCGACAGCTGGCCCATCGTGCCCTCGACCTCGGGGTGTCCCTTGTGGCCGATCATGATGAACTCGTAGCCTTCCTTCGCCAGCTTGGCCACCTCGACGTGGACCTTGGTCACCAGCGGGCAGGTGGCGTCGAAGATCTCGAAGCCGCGCTCGCGCGCCTCGGCCTGCACCGCCTTGCTGACGCCGTGGGCGCTGAACACCAGCGTCGAGCCCGGCGGCACCTCGGCCAGGTCCTCGATGAAGACCGCGCCCTTGGCCTTGAGCTCGTTGACCACGTAGGTGTTGTGCACGATCTCGTGGCGGACGTAGATCGGCGCGCCGAACTTGGCGATGGCGCGCTCGACGATCTCGATCGCACGGTCGACGCCGGCGCAGAAGCCGCGCGGCTCGGCCAGGATGACTTCCTCGATGCCTTTCACAGCACGCCGATCAGCTTCACCTCGAAGGTCACGGGCTGACCTGCGAGCGGATGGTTGAAATCGAAGCGCACCGCGGTCTCGTTCGACTCGATGACCGCGCCCGCATAGCTGCCGGTGCCGTCCGGGGTGGGGAACTGGACCACGTCGCCGATGGCGTACTGCTCGTCCGGATCGCCGATCTGCGTCAGCAGCTTGCGCGCGACCCATTGCTGCATGTCGGCATTGCGCTCGCCGAAGGCTTCGCCCGCCGGCAGTTCGAACGTGGCGTGCGCGCCTTCCGCCATGCCGATCAGGCGCTGCTCGACGGCCGGCGACAGCTCGCCGGTGCCGAGCGACAGCGTGGCCGGCTTGTCCTGGAAGGTGTTGATGATGTCGCCCGCGGGGCCGGCCAGCCGGTAGTGCAGCGTGAGGAAGGAACCGGGCGTGACGGCGGCGGCGGTGGAAATCGAAGACAAGGTAAGGGGTCCCTATAGACTGGGGCCCTATTTTAGGGAGTGGGGCTCGAACCCCGTATGCGCCATGTCTTTCAAGGACTTGCCGGATGGCGCGCGGCCGCGCGAAAGACTCATGGCGCTCGGTGCCGGCGCGCTCGCCGACGCCGAGCTGCTGGCGCTGCTGCTGCGCACCGGCCTGCGCGGCAAGAACGTGCTGCAGCTTGCGCAGGAGCTGCTCGACCGCTTCGATGGCCTCTCGGGCCTGCTCCACGCCGGGCTCGACGACCTCAAGCAGGTCAAGGGCCTGGGCGGCACCGCCAAGCGGGCCGAACTGGCGGCGGTGCTCGAACTTGCCCGCCGCGCCATGGCCGAGCGCCTGAAGGCGCGCACGGTGTTCGATTCGCCCGGCACGGTGACGCAGTACCTGCAGCTGCACCTGGCGGCCCGGCCGCATGAGGTGTTCGCCGCCCTGTTCCTGGATGCCCAGCACCGCCTGATCGCGATGGAAGAGCTGTTTCGCGGCACCTTGACCCAGACCAGCGTCTATCCGCGCGAAGTGGTCACGCGCGCGCTGCACCACCATGCCGCCGCGGTGGTGCTGGCGCACAACCACCCCAGCGGCTCCGTGGAGCCGTCGCGCGCCGATCAGTCACTCACCCAGACGCTCAAGGCCGCGCTCGCGCTGGTCGACGTGCGTGTGCTCGACCACGTGATCGTCGCCCGCGGCGGCACGCTGTCCATGGCCGAGCGCGGGCTGATCTGAGTGAATTCCTGCTTCTACGCATATTTCAAGAAACGAAATGTAAGAATCGTCGGTTCAACCGACAATGCCAAGCCATGGAAGACATCTTGATCGTCGACGACGACCCGGCGGTGCGTACGCGCCTGGAACGCGTGGCCGCCCAGGCGGCCCCCGCGGCCCGCTGTGCGATGGCGGGCTCGCTGGCCGAGGCGCGCGAGCACCTGGCGCAGGGCCGCTTCGACCTGGCCCTGCTGGATGTCGGCCTGCCCGACGGCAGCGGCCTCGAACTGCTGCCCTGGTTGCAGGCCCATGCGCCGGCGGTCGATGCGGTGGTGGTTTCCAGCCTCGGCGATGACGCCACCGTGCTGCAGGCGATCCGCGGCGGTGCCGTCGGCTACCTGCTGAAGAACGGCAGCGACGTCGAACTGGAGCTGTCGCTGGGCAGCATGCAGCGCGGCGGCGCGCCGATCGACCCCATCATTGCGCGGCGCATCCTCCAGCTGATGGCCGCGCCGCAAGCGGGGCCGGCGCCCCTTGCTACCACGCACGCGGCGCCGGCGACCACGGCCCCCGCCCCGGCCGAGCTGAGCGCCCGCGAGATGGAGGTTCTGCAGCTGGTGGCGCAGGGTCACAGCAACCGCGAGATCGCGCAGAGCCTCACCCTCTCCATCAACACCGTCGAATGCCACGCCAAGAACATCTACCGCAAGCTCGCGGTGCGCTCGCGCGCGGGCGCGATCTACAGCGCGCGAGCGCAGGGCTTGCTGCCCTGATGCACTGGCTGGGACGGGTGCTCGGCGCCCTGCTGGCCGGCCTGTTCATCGTCTCGGCCGCCCACGGCGCCGCGCCCCCGACAACCGGCCATGGCTTCGACAGCATCGAGGCGGCCAGAGCCGACTGGAACGCCAGCGCCCCGCCCACCGACGGCTGGACACCCGTCGGCCTGCCGGACGCCTGGGCGGCGCGCTGGCCGGGCTTCGATGGCGTGGTCTGGTATCGGCTGCGCTGGTCCGGGGGCAGCGGCGCCACGCAGCCGCCGCCGCTCGGCCTGCTGGTCGAATACGTCAACATGGCGGGCGCCGCCTATCTCAACGGCAGCCTCATCGGACGTGACGCCAGCCTGGTCGAGCCACTCTCCCGTTCGTGGAACCTGCCGCGCTTCTGGGTGCTCGATGCGCCGCTGCTGCGTCCGGACAGCAACGAGCTGCTGATCCGCGTCTCGGGGCTGTCGGCCTACCAGCCGGGGCTGGGCGCCGTGACCCTGGGCGCACCCGAGGCCTTGCGCCCGGCCTATCGCGAGTCGCTGCTGATTCGCCGCACCCTGCCACTGCTGGGCATCGGCCTGACCCTGGTCATGGGCGTGATGTACGGCATGCTGTGGCTGCTGCGCCGCAGCGAGCTCTCCTATGGGTGGTTCAGCCTGTTCTCGCTGCTGTGGGTGCTCTACTCGTACAACTACGTCGCGTTCGACACCTGGCCCTTCGCCGGCACCGACGCCTTCCAGCGCGCCAACCACATGGCGTTGCTGGCCAGCATCGCCTGCTTCTTCATGTTCGCGCTGCATTTCTGCGAGTTGGCACGAGCGGGGACGCAGCGCGCGGTGCTTCTCGTCGGCGGTGCCGGCCTCGCGACCCTGAGCGCCATGCCTCCCCCTTGGCTCGAGGCCGCGCGCGACACCACCGTGCTGGTCGTCCTGTTCGGCTATTTCGCCAGCTGCGCGATCATCGCCAGGCACGCCTTCGTCTCCCGCCGGCTCGAAGTCGCCGTGCTCGCCGTCTGTCTGTTGCTGCCGGTCGCAGCCGGCGTCCACGACACGCTGATCTTCCTCGAGTGGCTGCCCGGCACCCGCTACTACGTCTCCTTGTCTTCGAGCGCGACGCTGGTCGGCATTTCGTTCGCGTTGACCTGGCGGATGGTCAGGGGCATGCGGCTGGTGGAGCACTTCAATGCCGAATTGCGGCAGCGGGTGGACGAAGCGACCCGGCGCCTGGCCGAGGGCTTGAAGCGGCAGCATGCGGCCGAACTGGTCCAGACCCGCCTGACCGAACGCCTGAGCCTGGTGCGCGACCTGCACGACGGCCTCGGCATGACGCTGAGCAGCCACATCCACACGCTGGGCAACCGGGCCGACGGTGGCGAAGACGGCGTGGCGCTGTGGGCGCTCAAGGAGGTCAACGACGACCTGCGCCTGATCATCGAGAGCTCGGCCTTCGACGACACCGACGAGCTGGCCGACCGGCTGGTGCCGCTGCGCCACCGCAGCACCCGCCTGCTGGAGGCCGCCGGCATCGAATGCCGCTGGCAACTCCAGGGCCTTCAGGGCTGCCGCCTCGGCGGCAAGCGCGATCTGGACTTCCTGCGCGTGCTGCAGGAGGCGCTGGCCAACGTGCTCAAGCACAGCGGCGCCACGCAGGTCGAGGTGCGCATCGAGACCGCCGCAGAGCAGGTGCGGCTTGCGATCCACGACAATGGGCGGGGCTTCGCAGGCGACGCCTCGTCGCCGTCGTCCGCGGGCATGGGATTGCAGAATATGCGCGCACGCGCCGCCCGCCTTGGAGGCACACTCGAGATCCGCACCGGTGCCTCGGGCACGCTGCTGGAACTGCGTTGCGCGATCGAGGCGCGCGTCTCGGCCTGAAACTTGTTCGCCCTCCATGCCCGCCAAATCCAACAGCTTCAAGAGCCTCGCCGATCTCAAGCAAGTGCAGCGCTCGCTGGCCGAGCAGCGCGAGCGCGAGGCCGCCGAAGCGGCGGCCCGGGCGGCGGCGCAGAAGAAACGCCTGGCCGATCAGGACCTGTTCACGCGCGCGATCGGCAACACCCGGCCGCTGCGCAAGACCGCAACGGTAGCGCTGACCCCGGAGCCGCCAGCGCCGATCCCCGTGCAGCAGCAGCTCGACGACCAGCGCGTGCTGCGCGAGTCGCTGTCGGACGAATTCGACGTCAGCACGCTGCTCGACGCCGACGATGCGATGAGCTTCCGGCGGCCCGGCATCCCTACCGACGTCACGCGCAAGCTGCGCGCCGGCGAGTGGTCGATCCAGCGCCAGCTCGACCTCCATGGCATGCGCAGCGACGAGGCCCGCGAGGCGCTCGGCGCCTTCATCCGCGAGGCCTGGAAACAGGGCGTGCGCTGCGTGCGCGTGGTGCACGGCAAGGGCCATGGTTCGCCGGGCAAGCAGCCGGTGCTCAAGGCCAAGGTGCAGCGCTGGCTGATCCAGAAGAACGAGACCCTGGCCTTCGTGCAGGCCAAGCCGGCCGAGGGCGGCGGCGGCGCGCTGGTGGTGCTGCTGGCGCCGGCGCGGCGCTGAACTTCATTCAGGTCCGCGCAACCAGGCGCGCCATCGACAGCGCGTCCACGTAGACACCGTCGCGCAGCGCATAGCCGCGATGCACACCCTCATCGAGGAAACCGAAGCGGCGATAGAGATCCTGCGCCCGATAGCTTCATGCCGGCTTCTAGCGGTTGCGCATCCAGTCCGCCGTCTGGAAGAACGACCCGCGCAAGCGCTCGCGCAAGTCCTCGGGCACCCCGGTCTCGCCCATCGCCTGGTCCATGCAGGCCAGCCACTCGTCGCGCTCGCGAATGCCGATCGCGTGGCCGCCGATGCTCTGCGGCAGGTGGCGCGCGCGCAGCATCGGATGCCCGAAGCGCTCGGTGTAGTGCTGCGGCCCCCCGAGCCAGCCGCAGAGGAACCAGAACAGGCGCTGGCGCGCGTTGTCGAGCGAACTGCCGTGCACCGCGCGCAGCTGCGCGTAGGCCGGCTCGAGGTCCATCAGGTCGTAGAAGCGCTCGACCAGCGCGTGGACCGCGGTTTCACCGCCGATCCATTCGAAGGGCGTGTCAAAAGGCGGTTTGTCCTGAATCTGCATGACCGCCATTGTCCCAAGACTTGCGGGACCGTCGGAGCCGTACCTGAAACACCCCTTTTTTCCGTCGGCGGCGCCCGGCTCCGGCGAGCCTGTTCTCAGAACGAGCTTCCGATCTGGAACTGGATCCGCTGCAGGCGGTCTGCGGCGATGTTGTTGGCCTCGTCCGCCTTCTGGTACTTGATGGGCAGCGCATAGGCGAGGCGCAGCGGACCCAGCGGCGAGATCCAGCTGATGCCCACACCGGACGAGGCGCGAATGCCGTTCTGCGCCTTCCACTGCGCATCGGTCAGGCCGGCGCTGCGGTCCGCGAAGACATTGCCCGCGTCGACGAAGCCGTAGAGCCGCAAGGTGCGGTCGTTTCCCGCCCCCGGCAATGGCGTGCTGAACTCGGCGTTGACGATGGCCTTTCGCGTGCCGCCAAGCGCCCCGTCCGTGACGGCGTCGCGCGGGCCGAGCGAGTTCTGCTCGAAGCCGCGCACCGAACCCAGGCCGCCGGCGTAGAAGTTCTTGAAGATCGGAAAGCTGCTGCCGTCCAGCGCCCGCGCATAGCCCAGCTCCGCGTTCAAGGCCAGCGTGTACTGCTTGCTCAGCGGGAAATACTGCTGCGCCTGGTACTGGCTGCGAAGGTAGCGAAGCTCGGCGCTCAGGCCCAGTTCCACGCTGGCGGTCTGGTATCGCCCCCGGCTCGGCACCAGCGTGCTGTCGCGATCGTCGCGCGCCCAGGCGGCCGTCACGGGCACGCCAAGCAGGTTGCCTTGGGCGCACACCACGCTCGGGACCGTGCCCGTGCACTGGAAGTAGTCGAGGTAGGCCTGCGGCGTGGCCGTGTAGACATACGATCCGTTCACCAGGGTGTAGGTGCCGTTGCTGCCCGGCGTGAACTGGTAGCGCTCCAGGCCGAGGCCGAAATAGACCGTGTCCAGCTCGCTGAACGGCACGCCGAACTTGAGCAAGGCGCCGGTGCTGGCCAGCTTGTAGTTCCCGTCGGCCTCGTAGTACGGGCGCGTCAGGGTATGGAACAGGCTGAAGGTGCGCGAAATGCCGCCCGGCGTGAAGTAGGGGTCGGTCGCCGAGATCGAGATCGACTTGTTGTACGAGCTGCCATTGACCTGCAGCCCGAGGTAGTTGCCGGAACCGAACACGTTCTCCTGCGTGATGCCGAAGTTCAACGAGACCCCGGTGCTGGAATAGCCCGCGCCGAGTTGGAGACTGCCGGTCGGCTTCTCCTTGAGATCGACCGTCAGGTCGACCTGGTCGGGCGTGCCCGGCACCTCCTGCGTGTCGACGCTGACCTCGGTGAAGTAGCCGAGCCGGTCGATCCGATCGCGCGACAGCTTGATCTTGTCGCCGTCGTACCAGGAGGCCTCGTACTGGCGGAACTCGCGCCGGATCACTTCGTCGCGCGTGCGGTTGTTGCCGCCGATGCTGACACGCCGCACGTAGACGCGGCGCCCCGGTTCGGCCTGCAGGACCAGCGTGACGCGGTGGTGGTCGCGATCGATCTCGGGCTGTGCATTCACGCGCGCGAAGGCATAGCCGAAGGTGCCGAAATAGTCGGTGAAGGCCTTGGTGGTCCGGGTCACCTGCTCGGCGTTGTAGGGCTCGCCGGGCTTGATGGCGACGAGGGTCTTGAACTCTTCTTCCCGGCCCAGGTAGTTGCCGCCCAGCTTCACGCCGGAGACCACGAACCTGTCGCCCTCCGTGAGGTTGACCGTGACCGAGAGGTCTTGCCGGTCGGGCGAGATCGCCACCTGCGTCGAGTCGATGCGGAACTCGAGGTAGCCGCGCGACAGGTAGTACGAGCGCAGCGTCTCGAGGTCGGC
>NZ_JBFUCJ010000181.1:0-8115 GCF_056405295.1 Variovorax sp. P1_H2
GCACCGGCCTGGGCGGCGGCGGCGTCCTGGCCGCCGGTGCCGCGGCGGCTGGCTCCGGATGCGGCGCCGGCGGCGGCGCGATCACGATGCTGCGCGTGATGAAGGTGTTCGCCAGCGGCGAGGGACGCTCTCCCGTGAACGGCGGCGCCAGCCCCAGCAGCGCCAGATGCACCAGCGCCACGACCGCGGTGAGCAGTGCCAGCCCGCGCCAGGGCGCGCGCGGAAGGTCGGGGGCATCGGGCAGGGTGGCGGGCGGCATCGAGAATGGAGCGGGCGCCGGCCCAGAGGTTCACCTCGGTACACTGCCGCCCGTCCAACCAGTTTAGTAGCGATGCCGCGCCGGCATCCGCCGCCACCCATGAAACTCGCCACCCTCAAAGACGGTTCGCGCGACGGCCAGCTCGTCGTCGTCTCGCGCGACCTTGCCAGCGCCCACTACGCCACCGGCATCGCCAGCCGCATGCAGCAGGTGCTCGACGACTGGGGTTTCATGAGCCCGCAACTGCAGGATCTCTACGATGCGCTGAATGCCGGCCGGGCCCGCCACGCCTTCCCCTTCGATCCGGCGCAATGCATGGCGCCGCTGCCGCGCGCCTACCAGTGGGCCGACGGCTCGGCCTACCTGAACCATGTCGAGCTGGTGCGCAAGGCGCGCAATGCCGAGGTGCCCGAGAGCTTCTACACCGACCCGCTGATGTACCAGGGCGGCAGCGACGACTTCATCGGCCCCTGCGATCCGGTGGTCGTCGCCAGCGAGGCCTTCGGCATCGACTTCGAGGCCGAGATCGCGGTGGTCACCGGCGACGTCAGGATGGGCGCCACGCCGGCCCAGGCGCTCGACGGCATCCGGCTCGTGATGCTGGCCAACGACGTCAGCCTKCGCAACCTGATCCCGGCCGAGCTGGCCAAGGGCTTCGGCTTCTTCCAGAGCAAGCCGGCGACCGGCTTCAGCCCGGTGGCGGTGACGCCTGGCGAACTCGGCGAGGCCTGGCTGGGCGGCCGCGTGCACCTGCAGCTGCAGAGCACCTGGAACGGCCGCAAGGTCGGGATGTGCGACGCCGGCGAGGAAATGACCTTCCACTTCGGCGAGCTGATCGCGCACATCGCCAAGACCCGCAACGTGCGCGCCGGCACAATCGTGGGCAGCGGCACCGTGAGCAACAAGGGCGTCGAGAAGAAGGGCAGCATGGAATGGCCCAAGGGCTACAGCTGCATCGCCGAGAAACGCTGCATCGAGACGATCCAGGACGGCCAGCCTAGCACCGAGTTCATGAAGTACGGCGACACCATCCGCATCGAGATGAAGGACCGCGACGGCCAGTCGGTGTTCGGCGCGATCGACCAGGAAGTGGTGGCGCCGGCGGCGGCGAGGTAGACGGCGCTCAGCCCCGCGCCCCGCGCAACAGCTCCTTCAAACCCCGTATCCCCAGCCGGCGGAACGCCCGGTACTGGTGCGTGCGCACTGTCGTCAGCTCGATGCCGATCTCGCGCGCCGCCTCCTTCGCGGTCTTGCCGGCCAGCAGGTGGCCGACCACCTCGCGTTCGCGCAGGCTCAGCCCCAGCAGGCGCGAGGCCAGCGCCGGTTCCGCCGCCTCGCGGGCAGCGACTGCGCTGCGGCCGTGGGCGGCAGTGGCGTCGGCCAGCAGCGCGGCGTGGGTTTCGAGCAGCGCGAAATCCGCCGGCCCGAAGTCGGGCTGGGCCAGGCTGCGGTAGAAGCTCACCGCGGCGCGCTGGCCGCTCGGCAGCAGCGACAGCACCGAGGCGCGCTCGCGAATGCCGACATCGCCGTAGCAGGCGGCCCGGTAGGCCGGGTCTTCGACCTCTTCGGCGCGATGGTGGCCGAGCCAGAGTTGCGGACGCTTCGGCAGCTTGCGGCCGGCCAGCCAGGCCATGTGCGGATCGAGCCGGTCGAATCGCTCGGCGACATAGCGTTCGGCGGTGCGTTCCGCCGTATGGCCATAGCTGCTGGCCGCCGAGATGGTTTCGATGCGGCCGTTGGCGCCGGCTGCGAACACGGTGCAGAAGGTCACCGGCAGCACCTCGTGCATGGCCGCCAGGTAGCTCGCGGCCAGATGCGCCGTGCCGATCCCGGCCAGCACGCTGCTGACGACCGGCGCCGCCAGGGCCCCGCTGTTGGCACGAACGGGCCAGCGTTTCATTTCAATGCAAGGGTAATCACTTCGTACGAAGTTATGACATAGCGGTTGCCGGCGCATCCGGACAATCCCCTTCCATGAACACCGCTGCCGTGATTCCCCCTGCCGCCCGGGCCGGCGACGCCGCCACCGGCCCGCTGCCGCCGCTGGCCGCCGAGCTGCCGCCCTCGGTCGGCGCCTTCCACTACACGCGCTTCGCGCCCGGGCTGCCGCCGCTGGAGCAAGGCGTCGAGCCCGGCCGCCATGCGGTCGTGATCGCCGGCGGCGGGCCGGTCGGCATGTCGCTCGCGCTGGGGCTCGCGAACCACGGCGTGCGCAGCGTGATCCTGGAGGCCGACGACACGGTCTGCGTCGGCAGCCGCGCGGCCTGCATCTCGCGCCGCAGCCTGGAGATCGTCGAGCGCCTCGGCGCGCTGCCGGCCTTCCTGGCCAAGGGCCTTCCCTGGACCGGCGGCCGCAGCTTCTACAAGACCGAGGAGGTGTTCCGCTTCGAGATGCCGCACGACGAGCGGCAGAAGCTGCCGCCGATGATCAACCTCGAGCAGTACTACATCGAGCAGTACCTGCTGGACGAGATCGTCCGCCGCAACGCCACGGCGCCGGGCCTGATCGACATCCGCTGGGGCAGCACGCTGACCGGATTCGCGGAGGAGCCGGATGGCCTGCTGCTGTCGGTGCGCAATGCGCTCGGCGAGTACGCCCTGCGCGGCCAGTGGCTGGCGGCCTGCGACGGCGGCCAGAGCTTCGTGCGCAAGACGCTCGGCCTGGAGTTGGTGGGCACCGGCTACGAAGGCCGCTACGTGATCATCGACATCGAACTGCACAGCACGCACCCGACCGAGCGCCGCGCCTGGTTCGACCCGCCGTGGAACCCGGGCTCGACCGTGCTGATGCACAAGCAGCCCGACGACATCTGGCGCATCGACTACCAGCTGCGCGCCGGCCAGAGCACCGAGGAGGCACTGCAGCCTGCGGCGGTGCAGGCGTTCGTGCAACGGCATCTCGATGCCATCGGCGAAGGCCACCTGCCCTGGCACACGGTCTGGACCTCGGTCTACCGCGCCGGTGCGATGACGCTCGAGAGCTACCGCCACGGCCGCGTGCTGTTCGCCGGCAACGCCGCGCATGCGATGCCGATCTTCGGCGTGCGCGGCCTCAACTCGGGCTTCGACGATGCCGACAACCTGGCCTGGAAGCTGGCGCTGGTGGCCCGCGGCGTGTCCGCCCCATCGCTGCTCGACAGCTATTCGCAGGAGCGCATCGCGGCCTTCGCCATCAACGCCGAGAACGCGATGCGCAGCACCGAGTTCATGTCGCCGCCCTCGCGCGGCTTCGACCTGCTGCGCGAGGCCGCGCTGTCGCTGTCGGGCGCGCACCGCGGCATCGCGAACCTGATCAACCCGCGCCAGACGCAGGCCGTGGGCTATGCGGGATCGGCGCTGTCGAGCGAGGGCGACGACCTGGCGGCCGGCCCGTGCCCCGGCGAGGCGATGCCTGAGCAGGCGCTGGTCAACGGCCTCCATCTCACGAGCCGGATCGGCTCGGCCTTCACCGTGCTGCTGCTGAACCTCCCGCAGGCCGACGACGGGCTGCGTGCCGAACTCGAGCAGGCGCAGTCGGGCCCGCTGCCGGTCGCGCTGTGCGAACTGTCGCCGGACGATGCCGAGCCGCAGGTGTTCGCGGCGCTCGGTGCGCAGCAGGGCGCCGTCTACCTGCTGCGTCCCGACGGCCATGTGGCCGCGCGCTGGCGCCGGCCGCCGTCGGGTGCGCTGCGCCGGGCCCTGGCGCGCGCCGCATCCCTGACCCCCAAGGAGACCGCATGACTGCCCTGCCATCCGAGGCGCGCGACCGCGTCTACGCCGAATGCGCACGTGCCATCAGCGAGGCCGGCCCCGAGCGAGAATCGCTGTTCCTCGCCCGGCTCGCACTGCTGCTGTTCGAGCAGGTCGGCGACGAAGCCCGCTGCCGCGACGCGCTCGCGCAGGCGCTCGACGGCTTGCCGCTGCCTTCGCTGTCGGTGTGACGGGCCCCCACGCTCGGCACTGCGTGTCCTCGCTGCCCCCCGAGGGGGCGCAGACCGCCTTGGGGCGGCCCGGCGGCGGTCTGAGAGGCCCCCACGCTCGTCACTTCGTGTACTCGCTGCCCCCTGAGGGGGCGCAGACCGCCTTGGGGCGGCCCGGCGGCGGTCGGAGCCCTTACATTCCAGAACACTCAAAACCAGGAGACTTTTCGATGGATCGCAGAACCCTGCTCACCACCCTCGCTGCCACCGCGGCCGCCGCTACAGCACCGTGGGCGCGCGCCCAGGGCGCCTATCCCGACCAGCTGATCAAGTGGGTGGTGCCGTATCCGGCCGGCGGCGGCACCGACGTCATCGCGCGCACCCTGGCCGAGGCCATGCGCCAGACGCTGGGCCAGCAGATCGTGATCGACAACCGCCCCGGCGCCTCGACCAACATCGGCGCCGAACTGGTCGCCAAGTCCAAGCCCGACGGCTACACCATCATGTCGGCCGACAACGCGCTGCTGGCCTTCAACGAACACCTGTTCAGCAAGCTGCCCTTCAACCCCGAAAAGGACTTCAGCTACATCGGCGCGATCGGCAAGTTCCCGCTGGCGCTGGTGGTGCACCCGGACTTTCCGGCCCAGGACTTCAAGGCCTTCCTGGCCTACGTGAAGGCCAATCCGGGCAAGGTCAACTACGCCTCGCCCGGCAATGGCTCGCCGCACCACCTGGCGATGGAGATGTTCAAGGTCCGCACCGGCACCTTCATCACCCACATCCCGTACCGTGGCGCGGCGCCGGCGATGGCCGACGTGATGGGCGGCCAGGTGCCGGCGATGTTCCTCGACCTGGCTTCGGGCCTGTCGATCATGCAGGGCAAGAAAGTGCGCGTGCTGGCGATCGGCTCGGGCAGCCGCTCGAAATTGCTGCCCGAGGTGCCGACGCTGGCGGAAGTCGGCGTCTTGAATTCCGAAGTGTTCGCCTTCCAGGGCGTCGTCGGACCGGCCGGCATCCCGGCGCCGATCATCGCCCGGCTCAATGGCGACCTCAACCGCGCCTTCAGTACGCCGGCGGTGCAGAAGCGCTTCAACGACTTCGGCATGGAGGCGATGCCCGGCACGCCACAGCAGTTCGCGGCCCTGTCGCGCGCCGAATCCCAGCGCTGGGGCCCGATCATCAAGGCCGCCGGCATCAAGCTGGATTGACTGGCCCCCACGCTCCCCCGCTTCGTGTGGGTCGCTGCCCCCCGAGGGGGCCGCAGGCCGCCTTGGGGCGGCCCGGCGCCGGCTTGGGCCCCCACGCTCCCCCGCTTCGTGTGGGTCGCTTCCCCCCGAGGGGGCCGCAGGCCGCCTTGGGGCGGCCCGGCGCCGGCCTGGGCCCCCACGCTCCCCCGCTTCGTGTGGGTCGCTTCCCCCCGAGGGGGCCGCAGGCCGCCTTGGGGCGGCCCGGCGTCGGCCTGGGCCCCACGCTCCCCCGCTTCGTGTGGGTCGCTGCCCCCCGAGGGGGCCGCAGGCCGCCTTGGGCGGCCCGGCGCCGGCCTGGGCCCGCTTCAAGCTACGGTTTGGCGAACGCCTTGCGTGAGCCGTCCTCGAACACTTCCTCGTCGCGCTCGAGCTTGCCGTTGGCGTCCCAAATGCGCTCGCGCGTGATGCGGCCCTCGCCGTCGTAGACCGATTCGGCGATCAGCAGGCCGTTGTCCCCGAAGCGCTGGTGGGTGCCGATCGGGATCTGGCGCAGGCGCTCGATGGCCAGGTAGCGGCCGACGGCGGCCTTCTCGCCGTTGTCGTGGAATTCGATGATCTCGATCTGGCGCGGGTTGCCGCCCACGCCGTAGCTCGACTTGCTGCGCGGCTGGCCGTTCTGGTAGTAGCTCTCGTCGCTCAGCGCTTCGCCGGCGGCGTTCCATCGCTGCTCGCGCACCAGCGTGCCCCGCTCCGAGAATTCCTGCTCGCGCTGCTTGACCGCGCCGCGCTCGCCGAGCAGCGAGACCACTTCGCGGCGCTTGATGCCTTCGGACGAAAAGCGCCTTTCGATGCGCTGGTTGCCCGCCACCTCGTCCTGCGCGGCGGGCTTGCCGTTGTCGTACAGGTCTTCGCTGCGCACCCGCTTGCCGGCCACGTACGACAGCCGCGCGCGCAGCGTTCCCTTGGCATCGAACAGCTCGACCTTCGACGGGCCGCCGACGAAGCCGCAGAGCCGCGCATCGTCGACCACCGGCGCCAGCACCGGCTTGTCGCCGCACCGCAGCGCCGAGAGCTGGCCGCGTTCGGTGAACTCGACCGAGGCGCGCTCGCCCGCCGCATCGGCGAAGAAGGTGACGCGGCGCAGGGGGCCGTCCGGATAGAAGGTGCGCACCAGGCCCATCTCGTGGCCGTCCTCGTAGGTGGCGTCGCGCAAGACCTGGCCGGAGGGCGAGTACTCGCGGGCCCGGCCTTCCATGTTGCCGCGGGCGTTCACGCTGTGTTCCTTCACGAGCTTGCCGTTCTCGTAGAGGCGCACCAGGCCCATGAAGGTTCCGCTCTGGATCTGCTGTTCGCGCAGCAGCGCGCCGCTGTCCCGGTCCTTGCAGCGCATCACGCCGGTCTTGCCGGCGGTGCTGTTGCCGTTGGCCGGATTCACGGCCTGGCCATTGAGCTCGCAATCCTGCACCGCGTGCGCGGCGCCGCAGGCGAGCAGCAGCGCGGCCGCCGCCCCGGCGACGCGCGGGCGCATCGACCTCCGGGTGGGCGCCGCAGGATGGTTCATGCGTCGTAGACGGTGTCGAGCGAGCGGAAGCCCTTGGCCTCGATCGGGTTGCCGAAGGGGTCGCAGAAGAACATGGTCCATTGCTCGCCGGGCTGGCCCTCGAAGCGCACCTGCGGCTTCAGCACGAAATCCATGCCCGACGCCTCGAGCCGCGCCGCGAGCGCTTGCCAGGCCGGCAACTCGAGCACGATGCCGAAGTGCGGCGTCGGTACCATCACGTCCCCCACGCGGCCGGTGCGCGAGGTGGCGAAGGGCTCGCCGAGGTGCAGCGAAATCTGGTGGCCGAAGAAATCGAAATCGACCCAGGTGTCGGTGCTGCGGCCTTCGATGCAGCCCAGCACGCCGCCGTAGAAGCGCCGGGCCTCGTCGAGGTCGCGGACGTGGAAGGCGAGATGGAAGATGGACATGTGTCTTTCTGTGTCTAATGGGTCATTGTCCACAAGCCGGGCCGCCATGGCGAGTGCCGGATGCCTTTTACCGGCCCAAAAGCCCGGACGCTTGGAGTAAGCTGCCCGGACAAGAACCACATACCGGAGCACTCCCATGAGCGACGCCACCAAGCCCTTCGCCTTCAGTCAGTTCGTTCCGGGCTTCGACTTCCTGAAAAGCCTGGCTGGCGCCAGCGCATCGTCCGGCGGGGTGCCCGGCCTGCCGAGCCTGTCGAGCTGGGTGGCGCCGACGCTGAGCGTCGAGGAGGTCGACAAGCGCATCCAGGAGCTCAAGACCGTGCAGTACTGGCTCGAGCAGAACGGCCACGCGCTGAAGGCGACGATCCAGGCGCTCGAAGTGCAGAAGATGACGCTGTCGACCTTGCGCGGTATGAACGTCCGCATGGAAGACCTCGCCAGCGCCTTCACGCGGCCCGTCGGGCCGACGCCCGCACCGGCACCCGCGTTCCATGCCGAGCCACCGGCCCCGGCCGCCGCCCCGGAACCCGAAACGGAGCCGGAGGTCGAGGAGGCGCCGGCGCCGAAGCGGGCCAAGGCCGCGGCCGCGCCGGACGCGGCCGGCGTGGTCGATCCCCTGCAGTGGTGGGGCGCGCTCACGCAGCAGTTCCAGCAGATCGCCAGTTCGGCCCTGCAGGACGCCTCGCAGCTCAAGGTGCCGRCCGTGGCRCAGCCGCTGGTCGACGCGGTCGGCCTGGGCGCGGGCTCGGCGCCGGCGCCAGCGCCGGCGAAGCGGGCGGCCAAGCCGGCCGCGGCCCGGAAA
>NZ_JBFUCJ010000182.1:0-8072 GCF_056405295.1 Variovorax sp. P1_H2
TCGTTCACCTGGGCAGCCAGCGACTGCGCGACGTTCTCCAGGGCAAAGTGAAGGCCGCTGGCCAGCTGCTGCTGGGTCAGCGCCGCGGAGGTCGAACGGGCGAGCGTGGGCATGGCGGATCTCCTGTGAACCAAGAGTGTAGGCAAATTCGTTAAATTCGTCAAATTCGAAAACACGGGCGCCCCACCGCATCGGTCAGGCGGCAGTGCGGCTGGCTTCGCCGCCAGATGCCCTTGTCGCAATGCCGGACCTTTGCGCTGCGAAGGCCTGGAGTGTCGCGATCTCGCGTTTCAATTGGGCGTAGGTCATGGTCATGGAAAAACAAGTGAAAAGGCCGGAGTCAAATTGGTCCTCGCAGGCCGATCGAACAACGCCGAGAACAAATGGCAAGTGGCCGAACCTGCGACCACTGCCCGAGATTCATTCCTCCGTTGGCAGGATCTGTCACCCGTCAAGCGCCGGCATCTCTCTGGCCAGGATGTACTCGAAGGCTGCGCCAGCATGCCCCGCGGCCGTGAAGATCGCCGTGCGATCGTTGCGCAGGACCTGCAGCCACGAGTCCAGGTAGGCCGCATGTCCTTCGATGGTCGCCTCCACGAGCCCGATATGTCCCAGCACGAAGGCGCAGCCGAGCTCAGCCACCAGCTCCTCGAATGCATAGGCCGCATCGCCGAAACGCTTGCCGAATTCACGAGAGAGGCGATCCGGATGGCCGGTCCAGTGCACGAGCTCGTGAAGTGCCGTTGCGCAATACGCCTCGGGACTGGTGAACCGGTCGACATCGGGCATGAGGATCCGGTCGGCCCGCGGCGCATACGCTGCGCGGTCATAGCCATGGCGGATGTCGGCCTGGCATCCCCCGATGAAGCGCATCGCACCTTCAATCGGAGACCGATCCGACCATTCCTTGGGTGCCGACGCATCGGCCACCACGGCCGTCGGCAAGCCATCGATCTGTGCCACATTGAAGACCCAGAAAGACCTGCACATCACATAGCCCGACAGCGCCTCGTGGACCTGCCCGCCCTCATCCGTTTCAGCGCCATCCGCGCGCCGATCGCCGTCAGCGTCCCTTCCTCCGCTCAGGGCCTTGCGCTCGAAGTTCGCGCACATCACGGCCTTCTCGCCGCGCCGCACCTGCGCGCCGAGCGCTGCGGCCTGCTTGTAGGTGAGCCACACATTCGACGCGTAGCCCTGCTCGATGGCCGCGTCCCAGAGCAGCAGCACATTCGCACCGTGATATGCCGCGCCGGTCTTGCCATTGCGCGGCATGCCGCGCGAGGCGGCACGCGTCCAGCGCTCCCGGAACACATTGCCGCCCCGCTCGAGCATGGCGATGATGCGGTCGGTGACGGCCTGCCGGACATCCATGCGGCCGCCGCCGCGCGGCCCTTCTTCCCTGCCTTGAACACCATGTGCTTTGGGTGAGTCCTCGGGGGGTACGGGGGGAACGCCCGTGGCTGCTTGGCTGTTGAGGTTGCGCTGACGGGTGGATGGAAGTGCGCGCATAGCTGGGCCTTTCTGCGGCGTATGCCGCGGTGGTTGAACATCTGCTTTCGGAGCCGCCTCGACGCATGAAGGGCGAGCGAAAGGGCCGATGTCCTGGGACCGCCCGGAGGCCGCAGCCGAGCGCAAGCGAGGACCGGGTGAGGACGGTGGCGAAGCCCGCAGCCCTGGACAGCGAACCGYGCRAGCTATGCGTCGATSAAGAGGKRGCTCYGAAAGCAGATGCGCCGCGGCATGCGCCGCCCAACCAGGACGCGCCAGACACCCGGCAGCGCCGCGGCCGCAAGGCTCGTTCGTGCCCTCCTCTGCAACGCAGAGGCAAGCCTTCTTCAACGCAAAGACCTGCCGCGCAACGCGCGGCCTGATCGAGGCGAGCGCGCGCAGCGCGCCACGAACGGCCAAGTCAATGGAATGCCGCCGGCAGCGCCGGCGGCGGGGCCCTCAGGCCTGGATGCGTCCGGCCATGCGGGCCTCCTTCGCATACTCGCTCAGGCGCTTGGTGGCCCGGAAATGCAGGTCCTGCTCGATCGGCAACTKCATCATTCCGCGCACCTCGGAAAGCTCGGTCAGACTCACGCGCCCCACTTCAGGAAACCCGATGCCCAGGTCGCACAGCCCCAGGGCGATTTCCGGTTCGTCCGGATCGATYTCCGTSAGCRGCCARGTCGCGCCCGCATCGGGCGTGAAGAGCTTGAGGACCGGCAGCGGATCGAAGTCYTCATCCTTTTCCTGGCAAGCCAGCGCCATGCGGCCGTTGGCCAGCAGCAGATCGAACTGTTCATCGGTGATGAAGGGAARKTGGAAGCCATGGCGTTCTCCTTGAACGTAGCGGGCGGGATTGCCCGTGACCGTCCACGGCACGCCGCAGCGCAAGCGGTCAAGGTTCGAAGACGGCCGCAGGCGCCAGCGCACAGGGCGCGCGCAGACCTTGACGGCGCGAACGGCGTGGCATCCTGAAGGGAACAGCAAGCCCCCTCGCCTACCCCACCCCACTCCACCCACCTCATCTCTTGCGCTGTGCGTCCCGCCGCGATCGCGGCGGGCACTTCGACAGGATCCGAGCGGTGGGCTTCGTGGCCGGCACCGGCCGCGCTGACCAGATCCATCGCACGCAGTGCGCTGACAAAGAGAAATGAAATTGGGGCCGAAGCCCCAAGCATCACAACAGGCCGTGTTCGGCCATTGAAAGTGTCTTCGCGCCCGCGACGATGATGTGGTCGATCACCCTCACGTCCATCATCGCAAGCGCAGTGCCCAGGGTCTTCGTCAGCAGCTCGTCCGCGCGCGAAGGTTGAACGCTTCCGCTCGGGTGATTGTGAGCCAGGACCACAGCCGCGGCGTCATGGTGCAATGCCCGCTTCATCACCTCGCGCGGGTACACGCTGGTCTGCGTCAACGTCCCGCGGAACAGTTCCTCGAACGCAATGAGCGCATGCTGTGCGTCGAGGTAGAGCACCGCGAAGCTCTCGTGCGGCTGTCCCGCGAAGTGCAGCTTCAGGAAGTCGGTCACGGCTCGTGGCGAATCGAACACCGAGCGGCTCGTCAGATCCTCGATCAAGAGTTCCTGCGCCAACGCCAGCCCGGTCACCAGTCGATGAAAACTCGGCGAGGACGACTGCCTGGCGAAGTAGGTCAGCTTCTGCAGCGATCGGCCGTTGGCCTCATAGATTGCGTCGGCCTCGGCGCCGAAGAACGGACGCAGTGCGTCGACGATGCGTTGCTGCCGGACGCTGAGATCGGAAGATGCGGTCATGGTGAACTCCTGCGGAACGACACAGGCGGAATTGCCTGCGTGGCCCCAGCTCCCTCGCCGCAGCGCAGCGCTCAAGGCCGCCGCAGGCGCGCGGCACGCGCCGAGCACGCGAAGCGCGCGCAGGGCCTTGAACGCGAGAACGGTGAGGTAGCGTGAAGGCACACAGGCAAGCCCTCCCCGCCCTCGACAGAGGACACGAATCTGCTTGCGGATTTGCTTGGCGCGAGTGGCGAACGCCGTGCCGCTCTCACGAGTGAGCTGCGGCGACGGGCCGGCAACTCGCCTCGGCGCTCAAAGGTCTTGCCAGACGGCCGCCTGTTCGATGACCTCGACGAAGCGCCGTGCCGAAAAGCCATCGGGATACAACGTGGTGCGCTCGGCCCTGGCCTCCTCTTCGCCCGCCGCTCGCGTCGGGTCTGAAAGAAAGAGATTGGCGGGATCCTTCAACAGCGCAGCGTCGTCGCGCAGGGCAATGAGGATCTCTTCGAGCGAGACCTTCAGGACGCCGGAGAAGCGCGGGTGGTCGCACTCGATCGACGTATCGACAATCCACCGTATCAACGCTGGGTCCGCGCCAGCGGCCCCGAGCTGCAGGGCGGTTCGCAGCGTGCCGTTTTCGCGAAGGTCTCGCGCCACGGCCTCCGCCTTGCGCAACACCTGGCGGCCAGCGTGACGCAGCGTGCTCGTCGCATGTTGGAATGCTTCCTTTCGCGACTTCCGGATGAAGGTCGATTTCACTTCGACAACCAGCACGACTCCTTCAAGCGCACAGACCAGGTCGATCTCGCCGGCATCGCCGTGCAGCGCACGCTCGGGCAGCCAGTTCGATACGACGACAAAGCCGCGACTTTCCAGGGCCCGCGCGAGACCGGTCTCGATGCGCTGCGTTTCTTCACGTGCCTCGCCCCGGCGTTGGCCCAGGCGGCGAAGGTTGTTGATGATCGCGGTGCTGTTGTTCTGCAGGCCGAGATGCCAGGGCAATTGCACGAGCACTTCGCCGAACTTCAACACCGGCCGCTCCAGCAGTTCGGGCCGCAGGACCGGCTCGGGGCCTTTCAACTGCGCCGACAGCGCGGCCCAGTCGCTGCTCCAGAATTCGAGAATCGCCGCGGCCTTCGCGGCATCTCCCTGCGGCGTCGCCGCGGTGACGGTCCACCCGGTGATGTTCGCGATCTTGGCTGCGCGGTCCGACCATGTCAGCGGCAAGCGATTCTGCATTCCTGAAAGTGCGCCGCCTTCGCAGAGCTTGCGCAAGGCCACACGCCAGTCGCCGAGGGCGCGCAAGTGACCCACGAAGGTTTCGAGGAAGTCCCGCTGGTAGAACGCCGACATCAGCTCCATTGACAGCGACGCCTGAAACACGTCGACCGACTCGCCACCATCKGTCGTCACGGTTTCGGCAATGCCGTAGACCTCGGTCAGCTGCAGCCGTGTGCGCAAGGCACGCATGTAGGCCAGGCGGTTGGCCTCGTGGTTCTCGGGGCGACCGATGGTCTCGTTGGCCCTCCCCGACTGCATGAAGGTGTCGAATGCCCTGTAGAACCAGTACTCGTGCAGGCGCGCGAGCTTGCGGCCATCACGCTGCCAGGCCGCTTGCGCCGATGCGTCGACTTCGACGATTTCAAGTGAGGTGCCATGCGGCACGAAACGGATCCCATCGTTGTAGCTGAACGCGTCCGCCGATTGTGAAACGAAGGCGTTGAGTTCGATCTGCGCCGCGAGCAGATCGCGGAATCGTCCTCGCAAAGTCGTGCCAGAGTCGGCCCGACCCGGAACGCATTGCAACACCGGGGCGAGGTGCTTCACGAGCGCCAGGCCGATCACGTCGTCATTCAGCGAGAAGTCTTTCGGATCAGCGCTGCCGAGTTTCCATAGGAAGACATCGTTGATCGCTTCCCACGCCTCTTGATCCTCCGATTGGACGCCGTCCGCGCGGTGCGGCGAATCCATGCCCCGTGGCACGAGGTGCTCGAAGGCGTAGAGGCTTGCGAGAACCAGCAGTTCGAATGGCGTCGCCTGCGCGAAAGTGGCTCGATGGGCAGCGAGCTTCTTGAGGCGCTCGTCGTGCGCCTGGCGAAATATGTAGAGGACACGGCAGAGTTCGGCTACCGGGAGATGCCGTCGGCCCAGCCTTTCCAATTCAGCATGCCGCATGGGTGCGAAGCGCATCACGATGCCGGAATGGCGCACGGCCTTCTCGAGCACGGTCGGGCAGGCGGCCGCAAGCCGATCCAGCAGGTCTGGGTTGCTGGCTTCCTCCTGGGCGAAGTAGCGCGAAAGCGCCAGCGTCATGAGGCCGGAGCGCCAGGTGTCGATCGGCACGGTGGGCCAGTACGGGCACGACCAGAAATCGGCATCGCGCCTCGCGCGGCCGATCTTCACCTTGGAGCCGGTTGGTTTCCCATCCAGATAGGCGCTCGCCGCTTTCAGTGCCGCATGGGGAAGGGAAGCGGCGGTCGGCTCGATGGCTTCAAAGAACGAGGTGTACAGGTTGGTCATGTCGCGTTCAGCGGGTGGTGCACCGGTGCGATGTTCGCATTGCCGCTGTCGCCGTCTTCTGCTTGTCCGGTGCAGTTGCCACCCCTCAGTGAGGTCCACCAAGGCCCGGCGCATGGTCGATGGAGCCTGGCAGGCCGCGCACCGCACGATCGACACCCGCGTTGCCCATACGGCTGGCGACTTTCGGGCTAAGGAGAACATGGTCGATGCGAAGGCCCGCTTGGCGAGCCGAGCCGGCATCCCGGCATCGAGCTGCGCGCGAATGCAGCACGCCCATCGGCGGCGTATGCTGGCATCAGGACACGTGGAAGGAGTTGACGATGCTCTATACCTACGTCAATGAGGACGAAGACAAGGACCCAGTCGGGCCGCGCGACGCACTGGAGCTGTTCAAGGAAGCGGCCGTAGCGGTAGGACTGATCCGCCCCGGCGATCCGCTCGACCGGAACGTGGTGGACTTCGCCAGGCTGGTCGTGGAGATGTGCGCATCGATCGGCGACAACTACGTGCAGCCCGAGAGCGCAGTTGGCGCCACGGTCGGCGATCGCATTCGAGGGGAACTCCAGGCGCTCTAATGTCGCATGCATTGTCAGCCTGGCCTGGGAGAGTCGACGGACCGCCGTTGTCGATCCGTTGGATCTCTTGCTTTGCGTGGGACTTCGCCTGTCTCTGCACCGTTGAACCGTTGACGGTGTAGGCGGCGATGCGCATCGCCGGACTACGCCCGGTTCGCAGCGCGAACCGCAGCCTCGGCGACCTCGCTAGTCACCGCCACCAAGTCTCATCGTCGAGCAGCAGCAGACGTCGACGCGAAGACGAGGATTTGCGCGACTTGGCGGATGGCGTTCTTGGCCGAGGGCCGAGATTCGCCTCACTCTGTCCCCGCAGCGACGAGCAGGGTCGCCATAGGACTGAATACATAGTCGCTCGCATCCTGTGCGAAAGCGTCGTCGCCGGTCATGGGCAGTGCTACTGGCCGGTCTGCGCCGGCGCGCAGGAGCACGAAAACTCCTGGCGGGCGCGGCCAGCCACATCTTCGTCGGCACGCCCAGCGGCGGCGACGCAGCCAGCCACCAAAGGCCTTCACCGCTTTCGGCTGGCTGGCTTCTTGTCCTTCGACTTCGGAACGCTTTTAGCGGTGACGTAGTACAACGTGCCATCCTTTGCCACCACGGGGCGCTCGACCGCCCAACGGGTCGCAAGCGCCTGAGCCAGACCGTGGCAACCGTTCTTCATGAGGACAGCGACGTATTCCTCACGGGTGAGCTTCGGGGCCTTGAGTTTCCTGCGGCAGCCTTCCGCCACCTTCGCCACGATGTCTGGCGCTTCTGCGTGCAGGCCATCGAGGTAGGCCGACATGGCGTAACGGACAACCTGCGTGTCCTTGAAGGCGTGCTGGGGAAAATCCTTGACGTTCCTGGTGACGAGGGCGACCGGCCGACCCGGCCAATCATCGAGCGAGAGCTTGTAGGCAGCGGCGGCGACGTGGCGATCCTTGGCGTCCACAGGCTCGAATCGGCCGATGTGCTTCGCGTAGCCGGCGACTTCCCAGCCTTCGACGGCCGCTCGCATGCCCTCCAGACAATCCAGGATGTCCTGGCGGTCTGCGTTCTGCTTGGCGATCACGTTGCGCGTCCATTCCGCCTCAATCTCTCGCGTCCAGTGAACATGCAGCACTTCCGCCTCGTGCAGGTGCATGAACAGGTCGCGCATCCGAGGTGCGAAGAACACGTTCGCATCGACCAGAACGATGCGGGGCATGACGGGCGCCCCGCTCGATGTCTTCCGGTTGGGCACGTTCAGCGCTTTGCGCGGCGCGGCACACCCGCCAGTTCGTCGTTGTACAGGCCCATGCGCTGGCTGGCCTGAGCCATGGCGTCGAGGCCCTTGGCCTGCCGCGCCTTGCTGTCGGCCTTGTAGGCCAGCACTGAGACCTTCGATACGCGCCGGTGGCCGCCGGCGGTGCGGCTGACGTCGCCGAGCGCCCCGGCATCCAGCAGGGTGTTGAGGTGGGTGCGGGAAACGTGAAGGAGTCTGGCGGCGGCCTCGCTGGTCAGTTGTTCGTCATCATCCTCGGCGGCTACCTCGTTTGGCGCTTCGGCGGGACTGTCGATGAAAGCCTGCACGTCCGCTGCGGCCAGGAGGTGCATCAGCATGGCTCGGCGTTTGCGTGCGGTGGCCTGGTTCTTGAGCAGGCCTTGGGTGAACTCCTTTTCGAGGAAACCGGGCAGCACGTCCCGAACGACCTGGCCAATGGCATCGGAATTCGCCTGGCGCCTCGTCCGGGCGGCGATGGCCTCGTTCACCTGGGCAG
>NZ_JBFUCJ010000183.1:0-7938 GCF_056405295.1 Variovorax sp. P1_H2
GTGCACGGCTGGCAAGGGAGACGCAGCCAGTTGGTCAAGATCGCGATTGACTTGGCAGATAAGGGCTACCGCGTAGTCACATTCGACGGCCCCGCGCATGGATCATCGGCCAAAAAGCGTACGACGCTCGTTGAATTCTCCGAGGCGGTGCAGAGCGCGACTAAACGGTTTGGTCCTCTGCATGCGATCGTTGGTCATTCGTTTGGGGCTGCTGCTGTCGGCATCGCGATGCGCAAGGGCGTGCAGGCGGAGCGCGCCGTCCTCATTTCGTGTCCATTTTCGCTCCGGCATGTGGTTAGCGGCTTTGCGAAATTTGTCGGCGTACCGCCTCGCTCACACGAAAAGATGTACCCACTGATGGAGCGACTCCATGGTTGCTCGGAAGACCAACTGTCGTTTGAAACGATCGGTCCTGATTTGAAAACGCCCTGCCTTCTAATTCATGACATCAGTGACCAATACATTCCATTCAAGGACGGCCAGATGGTATCTCTCACCATCCAGGGAGCCCGACTGGTACAGACCAAGGGTTTTGGGCACATGCGAATTTTGCAAGATGAGCATGTTGTCGAACAAGTCTCGCGGTTCGTTTCTGAGCCTGAGCATGAGCCCTCGATTGCGATATGAACTTCGCTATTTTTACGCCCGAAGGCAGCCTCTTCTTGCTTGTCGGAACTCTTTTGTTTTGCGCCGGAACGATGTTAGGTATTCCTCACGGTATAACGAAGCGAAGCGGAAACGCGAAAAGAACTGAACTCTGGCGCGTCGCCCACCTTTCAACTTGTGTCGGGGGCATTTCGCTGATTGCGCTCACCTTGGCACTCGAGAAATTATTCACTACAGCAGCCGTCTTTACACTTGCGCCTTTTGCTGCGGCCGCTTGTAGCTTCTTTTTGGCATGCACGCTAAGTGGGTTGCTTGGCAAGGGCTGGGACGACGATCGAACGGAGAGCAGTGTTGCCCTTGTTTATCGATTGCAGATTCTTGCCTCAGCCTTGTCAGTCATTGCCGTGGCGGCGTTTCTAGTTACTTTATTTTTGATAATTACTTCATGAGAGCAATTGCATTCGATCGCGAGGAGGTAATTTTCTTGGCCGGCAGAGCCTACACAAGGCGCTTTATCTATTTCGCAACGTCAACCATCTTGGTGCTATGGGGCTCAGTGATTGCAGTGAACCAGCTGATCCTGTCGCCCTGGGATGCCCTGTATGTCCTGCCTGTCGCTTTCGTGGCGACGGCTCTCGGAGCTAATACTGGGTATCACATGTACTTTACCCACCGGACATTTACGACACACAAGGTGTTTCGGGGCTTCCTCGCCCTCTTGGGAACATTGCTATGCCAGGACTCGGTGATCCAATGGGTGGCAAACCACAAACGGCATCATCGCCACGTTGATATCGCGGACAGAGATCCACACACTCCCACGCAGTTTGGCACTAACCGCTTAGCTGTGCTCACTGTCGGTCTGTGGTGGGCATCTATGGGCTGGAAGTTTAGTCGAGTTCTCACCTCAAAGAAATTTTATGCTGGACAGCTTCTCGATGAACCAATGCTGCGGTGGTTTGATAGGTATTTCGTCGTTATTTCTTACGCTGGATTTGCTCTGCCCTTCGCTGTTGGGTGGGTAATAGGTGGCCAGAATTTGGCCGTTAAATGGTTCGCTTATTTCGGCGCGCTACGAGTTTTCATAGGCTATTTTTTTACAGAATTCGTGGTGAACGGCCTCTGTCACTGCGTAGGATCATCAAAGTTCGAAACCAAAGGTCAATCAACTAATCTTGTATTTATGTCGCCCCTGACCTTCGGGGCCACGCTGCATCACAATCATCATGCCTTTCCCCGGGCGCTTTCTCCCGCAATAGATAAGGAGCTTGACCCGATGAAATTGATCTATTGGATACTTCAGAAGCTGAACGTGATTGTCTTGGCACCTAGCCCGACCCCGGAAGAAATCGAGAAGAGGCGGGTCCATCCTTAAAAAATGGACCTTTCCGCCAAGTTTTTTTGCAACAGTTATCGAACTTTAGGGATGACCTACAAAAAAGGCCCATCCCTTGCATGATCTGATCCCATGATTGACAAACGCGCGTCAGCACGCTTGCGCGGCTGTTCCGGAAGGAAATAGGGACAAGCTTCGCGAGTTGGCGGCAGCAGGTTCTGCTGGCTCGCGCACTGACGCTCGCAGCGCAACGAAAGTCAATTTCTCACATCGCGACGGAACTCGGTTACTCGAGCGCGAGTGCCTTCGCCGCGATGATGACGCGCTTGGTGGGAGTGCCCCCGTGCAAGTTCCTGTCGACCCGCGACGCAGGGTTACCCTAACGCAGCGCTTCCACCAGATCCAGCACCATCCGATCCGGCCCGAACGCATCGATCCCCTGCCCCAGCAGCTTCTCCACCGCCTGCGCGATGCCGTGGCTGGACGACGACTGCTCGGCCATGTCGTTGTAGTAGCCGAGGTCCTTCTTGGCATTGGCCATCGAGAACTTCAGCGAGGCGGTGTCGCCGGTCAGCAGCTTGGGCTTGACCCGCTCCAGCGCCACGCCGTTGCCGCCGCCCTTGGCCAGCACGTCGACGAAAACCTCGGGCGCGACACCGGCGTGCTGCGCGCAGGCGGCCGCCTCGCACAGCAGCGCCACGGTACCGAGCGAGACGAAGTTGTGCAGCAGCTTCATCGCGTGGCCGGCGCCGATGCCGCCCACGTGCGTGATGTTCTCCGCGAAGCAGCGCAGCAACGGCAGGCAGGCGGCCAGCACCTCGGCATCGCCGCCCACCAGCAGGTTGAGCCGGCCTTCGGCGGCTTCCTTCGCGGTCCGGGTCATCGGCGCATCGAGAAACTTGCCGCCCCTGGCCAGCACCGCCTGCGCGACCTTGGCGGTGGATGCGGKCACCGCGGTCGAGCAGTCGATCACCACCGTGCCCGGGCGCAGCCCCGCGAGCGCGCCCTTGTCGCCCAGCATCACGGCCTCGACCTGCGGCGTGCCGGTGACGCAGAGGATCAGCACGTCGACCTGCGCCGCCAGCGCCGTCACGTCCGACACCGCGCGGGCACCGGCCGCGAGCAGCGCGTCCACGGGCTGATTGCCGGGATGGTCGAGGATGGTCAGTTGATGGCCGTGCTTGACGATGTTCTGGGCGATGCCGCTGCCCATCAGGCCCACGCCGACCAGGCCGACGCGCCGGGGCTGCGCTTGTTCGTTCGAGTTCATAGCTTCATCCATGTTTGATGGCGATTGTCTTGAGGGTCGTGAAGCCTAGCAGGGCCTCGAAGCCTTTCTCGCGGCCGAAGCCGCTGGCCTTCACGCCGCCGAAGGGCAGCTCCACGCCGCCCGCCGCACCGTAATTGTTGACGAAGACCTGGCCGCAATGCAGCTTGTGCGCCATGCGCAGCTGCCGGGCGCCGTCGCGAGTCCAGACTCCCGCCACCAGGCCGAAGTCGGTGCCGTTGGCCAGCCGCACCGCCTCGGCCTCGTCGGCGAAGGGCATCACGGCCAGCACGGGGCCGAACACCTCGCGCTGCGCGAGCTCGCTGTCGGCCGGAACGTCGCGGAACAGCACCGCCTCCTGGTAGTAGCCGCTGGCCGAGGCGTGCGGCACCACCGTGCCCCGGGCGGCCACCTTCAGGCCCTGGGCCTCGGCCGTCGCGACCATGTCGCGCACCTGGTGGTACTGCTTCTCGTTGATCAGCGGACCCATGTCGAGGTCGTCCGCGGGCGGCCCCGAGCGCACGGCCGTGAAGCGCTCGGCCAGCCGCTGCACCACGTCTTCATAGACCGTGCGCTCGACCAGCACGCGGCTGCCGGCCGAACAGGTCTGGCCGGCGTTCTGGATGATGGCGTTGACGAGCACCGGCAGCGCCGCGTCGAGGTCGGCATCCGCGAACACGATCTGCGGCGACTTGCCGCCGAGCTCGAGCGTCACAGGGCAATGGCGCTCGGCGGCGGCGAGGCCGACGCTGCGGCCAGTAGCTGTCGAGCCGGTGAACGAGATGTGGTCGATGCCCCGGTGCGCGCACAGCGCGGCGCCGGCCTCCCTGCCGTAACCCGTGACCACGTTCAGCGCGCCGGCGGGAAAGCCCACCTCGCTGGCGATCTCCGCCAGCCGCAGCAGCGAGAGGCTCGCGTCCTCGGCCGGCTTGACCACGCAGGCGTTGCCGGCCGCGAGCGAGGCGCCCACGCTGCGGCCCGCGATCTGCATCGGGTAGTTCCACGGAATGATGTGGCCGGTGACGCCGTGCGGCATGCGCACGGTCAGCACGGTGTAGCCGCGCTCGTACGGTAGCGTGTCGCCGTGCAGCTTGTCGCAGGCGCCGGCGTAGTACTCCATGTAGCGCGCCAGCGCCGTGGCGTCGTTGCGGGCCACGCGCAGTGCCTTGCCGGTGTCGCGCGCTTCGAGTTGCGCCAGTTCCTCGTGGTGCTGGAGCACCGCGGCGCCCAGCCTGGCCAGCAGCCGGCCGCGCTCGAGCGCCGTCGTCCCGCCCCAGGGACCGTCGAAGTTCTCGCCCATCGCGCGACGCGCCGAGCGGACGGCGGCGTCCACGTCCGCCGCGGTGCCGCGTGCGATGCTGCCGAAGCGCTGGCCGTCGCTGGGATCGATCACGTCGATGGTTTCGGCGCTTTCGCCAGCCACCTGGCGGCCGTCGATGTAGTGGGTTGCGTTCATAGGGTGTGTCTCGTTGCGATGGGCGCCGGCAAGGCGCCGTTCATTTCAGTTCTTCAGCACGCGATCGCAGGACCCGCGACGCATGAAACCTGCGCAGCCAAAGGCCAGGGATACCGCGGAACCGGCTTCGCCGGGCCGCCGGTATCGCCCCCCTTGAGGGGGGAGGCGCCGCAGGCGCTTCGGGGGGTGTTTCATCCTGGTTCGGGCCAGGGCTTCTGCGCTTCGCGGATCTGCTCGAAGGCACGGCTGAACTGCAGCACGCCCAGGTCGTCGAAGCGGCGGCCGGCGATCTGCAGGCCGATCGGCAGGCCTTCGACCGAGTAGCCGCAGTTGATCGATGCCGCAGGCTGCTCCGACATGTTGTAGGGCACGGTGAAGCCGATGTGCTCCAGCGACAACAGCGGGTCGTTGGTCGGCGAGGCATGTTCCGCGGGCGCGGGCATGTTCGGCGACACCGGCGAGATCACGAAGTCATAGGCCTTGGTGGCGGCGACCGTGGCCGCTCGCGTGGCGATGAACTGGCTGTAGGCGTCGAAGACATGCTCGCCCGAGAAGCCGCTGGCGCTCTCGGCCCAGGCGTCGATGTAGGGCAGGATCTTCGCGCGCTTCCCGGCCGGCAGGGCGCGGATGTCGATCAGCGAGCGCAGGCGCCAGAAGTGGTCCATGCCCTGCAGCATCTGCGGCGTCATGAAGGGCTTGATCTCCTCCACCTGCGCGCCGGCCGCCTCGATGCGCTGCGCGGCGCGCCGCACGACTTGGGCGATCCGCGGGTCGAGCGGCAGGCCGCAGCCCGCGTCCATCAACAGTCCCACGCGCTTGCCGGCGAGGAACGAGGGGTCGACCTCGAAGGCGGTCCAGTCGATGGCCGCCGGCGGCAGTTCCGAATAGTCGCGGTCGTCGGGCTGTGCGAGCGACCGCATCATCAGCGCCGAGTCGGCCACCGTGCGCGTCATCGGCCCGGCGCAGCGGCCCATGTAGGGCGTGCCGAGCGGAATGCGGCCGGCGCTGGGCTTGAGCGTGAAGATGCCGCACCAGCTGGCCGGCAGGCGCAGCGAGCCGCCGATGTCGGTGCCGACGTGCAACGGTCCGTAGCCGGCGGCCGCGGCCGCACCGGCACCCGCGCTGGAGCCGCCGGGCGTGCGCGACAGGTCCCAGGGATTGCGCGAGATCGAGTGAAAGGTCGACAGGCCCGACGACAGCATGCCGAGGTCGGGCATCGTGGTCTTGGCGACCAGCACGGTGCCGTCTTCCTTGAGCCGTGCCGCAGGCGGCGAATCCTGCGTCATCGGCACCAGGTCGTAGGCCGCGGTGCCCAGCGGCATCGGGTCGCCCGCGGTCGCGAGGTTGTCCTTGAGGGTCAGGGGCACGCCGTCGAGCGCGCCGCGCGGCGTGCCGGCGCGCCAGCGCGCTTCCGAGGCGCGCGCCTGTTCGAGCGCGCGTTCGGGGCGGAACAGCCAGGTGGCGTGCAGCTTCGGCTCGAGCGCCTCGATGCGCGCGTTGACCGCGCGCGTCACCTCGACCGGCGAGAGTTCCTTGCTGCGGTAGGCCGCGCCAAGCTCGGCCACGCTCAGCGCATAAAGAGGCTGGGTCATCGCATCAGCTCCAGGTGATGGCCGCCAGGTCGTTCGCCACGATCGGCATGCTGAGCCACAGGCCCTTCACTTCCTTGCGCGCGACCGTGGGGAACACGGCCTGGAACAGGAAGCCGTTGACGGCGTCCGCCGCCAGCATCTTCTGCGCGTCGCCGAGCAGCGCGTTGCGCTTCTTCTCGTTGGCTTCGTTCTGGATCGAGGTGTAGAGGTCGCGAAACTTCTTCGAGTCGTAGCCCCAGTAGTAGTCGGGCTCGGTGTACTTCACGAGGTCGAAAGGCTCGACGTGCGCGACGATGCTGAGGTCGAAGTCGTGGCCGCCGCCGAAGGTGCCGCTGAGCCACTGGGCCCACTCGACGTTCTGGATCTTGACGTTGATGCCGATGGCCGCGAGCTGCGCCGCGATCACCTCGCCGCCCTGGCGTGCATAGGAGGGCGGCGGCAGCGTCATGCGCAGTTCGAGCGGCGTCTTCACGCCGGCTTCGGCCAGCAGCTGCCTGGCCTTCTCGATGTTGAACGGGTTGATGGCCGTCGTGTCGACATAGCCCGGCGCGCCGATCGGGTAGTGGCTGCCGATGGGCTTGCCGAAGCCGTCGGCCGCGCCCTGGATCACCGCGTTGCGGTCGACCGCGGCCAGGATCGCGCGCCGCACGCGCACGTCGTCGAGCGGCTTGCGCCTGTTGTTGATCGCCAGGATCACTTTGCTGCGCGTGCCGACCTCGATCACCTGGAAGCGCGGGCTGCTCTTGAACTGCACCACCGAGCGGGTGCCCGCGCGCGGGAAGATGTCGATGTCGCCGGCCATCAGCGCCGCGGTCTGCGCGGCCGAATCGGACATGAACTTGAAGACGAACTTGTTGACCTTGGCCAATGCCGGATTGCGGTAGGCCGGCGACTTGACCAGCGTGCAGGCCGAGCCGCGCTGCCAGCTGTCGAGCCGGTACGGGCCGGTGCCCACCGGCTTGCTCGCATTGGTGTCGGCGCTCTTCGGCTCGACGATGCAGGCGGTGGCCTGGCCCAGCATGAACAGCAGGTCGGGGTTGGGTTGCGTGGTGCTGATGACGACCGTGTCGGCATCGGGCGTCCTGACGCTGATCTCGCTGAAGAAGCGCTTGTCCTTGTTGGTGCTCTTCTCGCCGGCGGCGCGTTCGAAGGCGAACTTGACCGTGGCGGCGTCGAAGGCTTCGCCGTTCTCGAACTTCACGCCCTTCTGCAGCTTGAAGGTGTGGGTCTTGAGGTCGGGCGAGACCGTCCAGCTCTCGGCCAGCATCGGCGTGACCGAGCCGTCGGGGTTGATCTTCGTGAGCGTCTCGAAAATGTTGTAGTGCACGATCTCCGCGATGGCCGAGGCGGCGGCGGTGGTCGGGTCCAGGCCCGGCGGTTCCAGCGGCATGCCGATGGTCAGCATGTTCTTGCCGGTCTGCGCCTGCGCGAGCGGCAGGAAGGCGCCCGGTATCGCCGCGGCCATGGCGGTGCCGATGAGGGTGCGTCGCTTCAACATTCGTGTGTCTCCTGGAAATGAGGGATGGACTGTGCGCGGCCTAGGGCGTCTGYAAGACGGCCGACAGCAGCGTGCGGGTGTAGGGGTGCTGCGCCTCGCGGAACAGATCGCCGGGCCGGCCCTGCTCCACGATCCGGCCCTTGAAGACGACCGCCACGTCGTCGCACAGGTGGTTGACCACCG
>NZ_JBFUCJ010000184.1:0-7911 GCF_056405295.1 Variovorax sp. P1_H2
GGCCGCCCCAAGGCGGCCTGCGGCCCCCTCGGGGGGCAGCGACCCACACGCAGTGGGGGAGCGTGGGGGCCACACTCAGCGGTTGCGCTGGCCTAGAGTCAGCGTGTCGAGCTGGAACTGGCCGCTCTTGTCCCACAGCCAGGTGTCGACATAGGTGTGGGCGCCGATCTTGCCTGGGCTCGGCAGCGGCGATGCGTCCTTGATCAGCTCGGCGATCATGCCGCTGACCTCCGGCGCATGGCTGGGCGTCCGGCTGAAGTGCACGGCAGTGACGCGGCCGTCGGCGTCGATGTCGGTCTCGGTGACGACCACGGCGTACACCAGCGGCGGAATCTTGCCCTTGTAGATGCGTTGCGGATACTTCTTGTAGATGGCGGCGGCACCCACCTTGCGGTACGTACGCACCGCCGGCGTCTGGACCGTGATCTGGCGCTCGGCATGCGCCCCGGCCGAGCGCCCGTCGCTGGTGCTCCGCGCAGCCCCGGAGGCGGCGTCCTGCCTGGCGTCCGGCTTCAGCGCCCCGCAGCCGCCGAGCACGAGCGCCGCGGCCAGGCCAAACAGCAGTGCAGTGGTTTTCATGGTTCGAGTTCCAGGATGACGGGTGCATGGTCGCTGGGCTTTTCCCACTTGCGCGGCACCCGGTCGATCACGCAGTTTTTGACGCGCGGCACCAGCGGCTCGCTCACCAGGATGTGGTCGATGCGCAGTCCGCGGTTCTTCTGGTAGCCGAGCATGCGGTAGTCCCACCAGGAGTAGCTCTTCGGGGGCTGGTCGAACAGGCGGAAGCTGTCGGTCAGGCCGAGCTGGAGCAGTGCCCTGAAGTGCTCCCGTTCCTGGGTCGTGTGGTGGATGGTCTCGGCGAGCCCGACTGGGTCGTAGCTGTCGCGGTCTTCGGGCGCCACGTTGAAGTCGCCGAGAAGCACGAGCTTCGGGTGGCTGGCCAGTTCCTGCCTGAGCCAGTCGCGCAGGCCCTCCAGCCACTTCATCTTGTAGGCGAACTTGTCGCTGCCGGGCGCCTGGCCATTGACGAAGTAGCCGTTGACGATGCGCACTTCGCCGGCCGGCGTGTCGATGGTCGCGCTGATCACGCGGGAATGCTCATCGGCGAAGCCGCCGATGTTCTTCAGCACGTCGCGCACCGGCGCCAGGCTCAGGATCGCGACGCCGTTGTAGGTTTTCTGTCCGAACACCGCTGCATCGTAGCCCGCCGACTTGAGCACCTCCAGGGGGAACTTGTCGTCGGTCAGCTTGAGTTCCTGCAGGCACAGGACGTCGACCGGGTTGGCGATCAGCCAGTCCAGCACGTGCTGGAGGCGGGCGGTGAGGGAGTTGACGTTCCAGGTGGCAATTTTCATGAAGGGGGAAAGTCCAGGATGGTTTCCCAGGACTTTAGCCGCCTGAAGCCTCGATTACATCCCCCAGCGCAGCGCCGCCGTATGTACCGGTGCGTCCCACAGCGCCAGGGTCGCGGCATCCATCGCGCTCACCGTGACCGAGCAGCCCGCCATTTCGAGCGAAGTGACGTAGGAGCCCGTCAGATGGCGCGCGACCTTGAGCCGGTGGCCATCAAGCACCTTGCGCACCGCATGCACCATCAGGTACAGCTCCATCAGCGGCGTGCCGCCGAAGCCGTTGACCAGCAGCAGCACTTCCTGGCCGGGCTTAAGCGAGAGGTCCTTGAGGATCGCGCCGCTCAGCTCGGCCGCGATGTCGTCGGCCGACGCCAGCTTGACCCGGCGCCGGCCGGGCTCGCCGTGGATGCCGACGCCCATCTCCATCTCGTCCGGACCGATCTGGAAGGTCGGCTTGCCGGCCGCCGGCACGGTGCACGAGCTGAGCGCGACACCCATCGAGGCCGTGGCCTTGTTGACCGAATCCCCGAGCGCCTTGAGCGCCGCCAGGCCGTCGCCGCGTTCGGCCGCGGCGCCGACGATCTTCTCGACGATCAGGGTGCCGGCGACGCCGCGCCGGCCGGTCGTGTAGGTCGAGTTCTCGACGGCGACGTCGTCATTGACGATGACCGTCGCGTTGTCGCAGTCGACCATCTCGGCGGCCATCTGGAAATTCATCATGTCGCCGGAATAGTTCTTGACGATGAACAGCACGCCGGCGCCGGTGTCCACGGCCTGCGCCGCGGCCAGCATCTGGTCGGGCGTGGGCGAGGTGAACACCTGGCCCGGACAGGCCGCATCGAGCATGCCATGGCCGACGAAGCCGGTGTGCAGCGGCTCGTGCCCCGAGCCGCCGCCCGAGATCAGCGCGACTTTGCCGGGCTTCGGTGCGCGCCGGCGCACGAACTGGCCGGCCTCGCCGAGGGTCACGATGTCGGCGTGCGCCGCCGCGAAGCCGTCCAGGGATTCGGACAGCAGGGAATCGACCTCGTTGATGAGCTTCTTCATGGTGCGCTTTCAGGCGGAAAGGGAAGTCGGTCGGGCGGGCGATTGCAGGCTGTCGCAGATCGCGCCGATGATCAGTGCCACCGAGCGCGAACCCGGGTCAACGTGGCCCAGCGCCCGCTCGCCGAGGAAGGACGCGCGGCCCTTGATGGCATCCATCGCGGCGGTGGCGTCGGCGCTCGCGAAGGCGCATTCGCGGACCCGGCCGGCCAGGTCGCCACCGCCTTCGGCGAGCACCTTCTGCACCGGGTCGAGCACGTCGAGCAAGGTCTTCTGGCCGACCTCGGCCTTGCCCAGACGGGTCAGTGCCTTGATGCCGGCGTCGAGCGCGCTGGCCACGCTGCTCGCCGTGGGTGGATCGGGCAGCTCCTTGCCGAGCGTGACCATCAGCGTGCCGAACACCGGACCCGAGGAGCCGCCGATGGTCGACATGCAGGTCATGCCCATCGTGCGCAGCGCCTGGTTGAGCGACTGGCCGCAGAGTTCGTCGAGCTTGGCCTGGATGGCTAGCGCGCCGCGCCGCATGTTGAGACCGTGGTCGCCGTCGCCGATCGCCTGGTCGAGCGCGGTCAGCTCATCGACGTGGTCGATCAGCGTCTGCGTTGCGTTCCGGATCAGTTCGATGTCGGCCATGTGTGCTCCCGTGATGTGTGGTGTGTTCAGGCGCCGATGCGCCGGCCCTCGGCATCGAACCAGAGCGGGCGCGTCAGTTCGACCTGCACCGCGTCGTTCGGCTCGAAGCTCTCGCTCGCCGGCGCCGAGACGATCAGCTCCTGCTCGCTGTCGTCGAGCCCGACGTGCACCAGGTGCAGGTCGCTCAGACGCTCGATGCGCCGGACCCTGGCGGTGCGGTGTGCCGTATCGGCCGCCTGGCGATGCAGCCGCAGGTGCTCGGCCCGCACGCCGACCGTCGCCGCTTCCGGCGGCGCGGCGAGCGCCGGAACCAGCGCGCGCGCAAAGAGGTTGATGCGCGGCGAGCCGAGCCGCGAGGCCACGTGGGCGCTGCTCGGGTTCTCGTAGATCTGCTGCGGCGTGCCGACCTGCACCAGCGCGCCGGCGTCGAGCACGCCGATGCGGGTGGCCATTGTCATGGCCTCGATCTGGTCGTGCGTCACGTACAGCAAGGTGGCGCCGAGGTCCTGCTGGATGCGCTTGAGTTCGAGCCGCAGGTCGTTGCGCAGCTTGGCATCGAGCGAGGACAGCGGTTCGTCCATCAGGTAGAGCGACGGGCTGCGCACCAGGGCCCGGCCGATCGCCACGCGCTGCATCTGGCCGCCCGAGAGCCGGGTCGCGGGGTTCTTCAGCTTGTCGTGGATGCGCAGCATGCGCGCCACTTCCTCGACCTTGCGGCGCACCTCGGTCTCGGGCACCGGACGCAGCGGCGACCGCAGCGGGAAGGCCAGGTTGTCGTAGACGCTCAGGTGCGGATAGAGCGAGTACTGCTGGAACACGAAGGCCACGTCGCGCAGCGCCGGGGCCAGGCTCGTCACGTCGCGCCCGCCGATCGATATGCGGCCCGCATCCGGCCGTTCGAGGCCGGCCACCAGGCGCAGCGTGGTGGTCTTGCCGGCGCCGCTCGGCCCGAGCAGCACGAAGAATTCGCCGCTCGGCAGGTCCAGGCTCAGGCCGCCGACCGCCTGCACCGCGCCGAAGCGCTTGCCGATGTTCGCGAGTCGGAGTTCAGCCATGGCGTGCTCCCTGCCGGGCCCGCTGCGGCGCCTCGTCGCGGGCGGTGCGCAGCGCACGGCCCGATGCCGCATCGAACAGCGAGATCGCCGAGGCATCGAAGGCCAGCCCGACATGGTCGCCGCGCGCCACCGGCAGGGCGACGTCGACCTTGGCGCGCACCGTCGCGCCCTGCGCGGTGGCCAGGGTCGCGATGGTGCTGGTGCCCAGGTACTCCGTGGCGAGCACTTCGGCGCGCAATGCGGATGCCGCGTCGAAGCGCACGTGTTCGGGCCGCACGCCGCACAGCAGGGCGCGTGGCGCGACGTCCTCGCGCAAGGCCGGTACGCCGATCGGCGCGGCACCGATCCGTATCGCCTGCTCGCCGTTCGCGAGGCCCGCCTCGAAGGGCAGAAAGTTCATCGACGGCGCGCCGATGAAGTCGGCCACGAAGACGCTGGCCGGCCGCTCGTAGACCTCGAGCGGCGCACCGAGCTGCTCGATCACGCCGTCGTTCATGATGGCGATCACGTCGGCCATGGCCATCGCCTCCATCTGGTCGTGCGTCACGTAGACGGTGGTGGCGTGCAGCCGGTCGTGCAGCGCGCGCAGCTCCTGGCACATCACTTCGCGGAACTCGGCGTCGAGTGCGCCGAGCGGCTCGTCCATCAGGAAGGCCAGCGGCTGGCGCACGATGGCGCGGCCCAGCGCGACGCGCTGCCGGTCGCCGCTCGACAGCTGCGAGACCGGCTTGTCGAGCAGGTGCGTGATGCGCAGCGTGCGCGCCGCCTGCTCGACCTGGCGGCCGACCTCGGCGCGCCCCATGCCCTGCGAGACCAGCGGGAAGCCGATGTTGCGCCGCACGTTCATGTGCGGATAGAGCGCGAACATCTGAAACACGAAGGCGATGTCGCGTGCCGACGCGCGCTTGAAGCTGACATCCTCGCCGCCGAGGAAGATCTGGCCCGAGGTCGGCAGCTCGAGCCCCGCGATCATCCGCAGCGTGGTGGTCTTGCCGCAGCCCGAGGGGCCGAGCAGGCAGAAGAACTCGCCGTCGCGCACGGCGAAGCTCGAGTTCTTCACCGCGGTGAAGTCGGCGAAGGCCTTGTGCAGCTGGTGGACGCGGATCTCGGCCATGGCTCAGGCGGGGAACTTGGAGACCACCATGAACAGCGCGGTGCCGAACAGGGTGGTCAGGAACGACCAGGTGAACAGGCTCATCGCGAGCGGCTGCAGCATCATCACGAGGCCCGCGGTGATCACGATGCAGGCGACGATCTCCATTGGTCCGCGGCGCAGCCAGCGCGGCCAACGGCGCGCAACGGTCGGGGGCAGGGCGGTCGGCATGGCTGAAAACACTCCTACTTGCGCACGGCGCCGAAGGTGATGCCGCGCAGCAGGTGCTTTCGCAGCAGGATCGTGAAGACCAGGATCGGGATCAGGAACAGCGTGGTGCCGGCCGCGACCGCGGGCCAGTCCTGACCGCCTTCGCCGATGATGATCGGAATGAAGGGCGGCGCGGTCTGCGCCGTGCCCGAGGTCAGCAGCACCGCGAAGGCGTATTCGTTCCAGGCGAAGATCAGGCAGAAGATCGAGGTGGCGACGATCCCGGTGGTCGCCTGCGGCAGCACCACCTTGCGGAAGGCCTGCAGCCGCGTGTAGCCGTCGACCATCGCCGCCTCTTCGTACTCGCGCGGGATCTCGTCGATGAAGCCCTTGAGCAGCCACACCGCGAGCGACACGTTGACCGCGCTGTAGAGCAGGATCATTCCCAGCCGCGTGTCCGACAGGCCCAGCTCGCGATACATCAGGTAGATCGGAATCGCCACCGCGATCGGCGGCATCATCCGCGTCGACAGGATGAAGAACAGCAGGTCGTCCTTCAGCGGTACGTCGAAGCGCGAGAAGGCGTAGGCCGCCATCACGCCGATGCCGACCGACAGCACGGTCGAGCCGAAGGCGATGATCAGCGAGTTGACGAAGCGCGGGATGTAGTTCGAACGGCCGGCCACCACCATGTTGTCGTCGCGCGCGACCTTGTCGCAGACGTCGGTCGGCGGCGGCAGCGCGGCGATGTATTCGGGCGTCTGGCGCGAGCGCGTGGTGAAGAGGTTGCAATAGCCCTGCGGCGAGGGCGTGAACAACACCTTCGGCGGATAGCTGATCGAGTCGGGCGGTGTCTTGAAGCCGGTCAGGATGATCCAGGCCAGCGGGATCATCGTGACCAGGGCGTACAAGACCACGATGGCGCCCGCGAAGGCCCGGGTGCGCGAGCTCGGTTCGACGACGGAGTGCGCGGTGCTGATGCCGGTGCTCATGATGGTGCCTCAGCGGTTCTTCACGTGGTTGAGCGCCTTGACGTAGATGTTCGCCAGGCCGAACACCGCCACGAAAAGGATGATCGCGAACGCCGACGAATAGCCGGTGCGCCATTTCTCGAAGGCCTCCCGCTTGAGGGTGATCGACGCCAGTTCGGTCGCCGAGCCGGGCCCGCCCGAGGTCAGCAGGTTGACCATGTCGAACATCTTGAAGTTCTCGATGCCGCGGAACAGCACAGCCAGCATGATGAAGGGCAGCACCATCGGCAGCGTGATCGACCAGAACTGGCGCCACTTCGAGGCCCGGTCGACTTCGGCCGCCTCGTAGATGTAGTCGGGGATCGAGCGCAGCCCGGCGAGGCAGATCAGCATGACATAGGGCGTCCACATCCAGGTGTCGACGATGATGATCGCCCAGGGCGCGAGCTTGACCGAGCCGATCATCTCGAACGACGACGCCGGAACGCCCGAGAGGTACGACACGGCGTAGTTGAACAGCCCGGTCTGCGGCTGGTAGAGGAAGGCCCAGAAGTTGCCGACCACGGCGGGCGACAGCATCATCGGGATCAGGATCATCGTGGTCCAGAAGCCATGGCCACGGAACTTGCGGTCGATCAGGTAGGCCAGCGAGAAGCCGATCAGCACCTGGAGGAAGATGGTCCAGAACAGGAAGTGGGCGGTGGCCTGCATCGCCAGCCAGATGTCGGGGTCGGTCAGCACCGACACGTAGTTGTCAATGCCGACGTCGACCACCGCCGCGTTCGGCCGGTTGGCGCGGTAGTTGGTGAACGACAGCTTGATCGTCCAGACCAGCGGGAAGATGTTGATCGCCAGCAGCAGCAGCATCGTCGGGCCGACGAACAGCCAGGCGATCGCGCGGTCGGAGAGGCCGCGCATCCGCACCGCCACGCCGGGTGGCGTGGCCTGTGCGGCGCGGACGACGATGACGGCCGGGTTTTGCATCGGCGAACGTGGGGTGGGTGCCGAAGGAGGGCGCCTACTTCGACTTGCCGTCGTCCTTGAAGACCTTCTTCCAATCGACCACCAGCGCATCGAGTGCCTCCTTCGCGGTGCCCTTGTCGGCGACCACGTAATCATGCACGCGCTTTTGCATCGACAGCAGCAGTTGCGCATACGAAGGCTCGGCCCAGAAGTCGACCACCATGTCCATCGAGTCGAGGAAGGGCTGCGCGAAGGGCGAGCTCTTCGGGTAGGCCGGGTCGTTGAGCACCGCCTTGGCGGCCGACGAGYCGCCGATGGCCTGCCACTTCTTCTGCACATCGGGGTTGGCGAACCACTTGATGTATTGCAGCGCCTCGTTGCGGTTCGGCGAATAGGAGACCACCGAGATGCCCTGGCCGCCGAGTTGCACGCCCTTGGCCTTGTCCGAGGGATTGACGAAGAAGCCGATCTTGTCGCCGCCGACGTTCGGGTCCTTGTAGAGGCCCGGGAAGAAGGCGAACCAGTTCATCATCATTGCGACCTGGCCCGACTTGAAGGCATCGAGGCCTTCGGTCATGTAGGCGTTGGTC
>NZ_JBFUCJ010000185.1:0-7796 GCF_056405295.1 Variovorax sp. P1_H2
GCTCAAGCGGCTCGATCGAGCCATCGGTATGTATTACGACGACGGTGAAACCGTCGACGAGGTCAACGGCCCCTGATCTGCGATCGTCTGGCAAGGTGGGACGGCCGGTCGCTTACATTCTGTGTGCGAGGCATAGCATGATGATCAGGAGCATGTATGCCAAGCAGGAAGACGACGAAGGCGGCAGCGACCGCCGCGGCGGCGTTGCCGTCGATCCCCAAGGAACTGATTGACCAGTTCGTCAGGGGCCCCATGAGTGCCGAGGCGGTGCAGGCCGCCTCGATGGCCTTCAAGAAGGCGCTGATCGAGCGCGCCCTGGGCGCGGAGCTGTCGCACCACCTGGGTTACCCGCCGGGCGCGGCCAAGGCCGAGGACGCGAGCAACCACCGCAACGGCGCCAGCGGCAAGACCGTGTTGACCGAGGACGGTCCGCTGCGCATTGAGGTGCCGCGTGACCGGGAGGGCTCGTTCGAGCCGGTCCTGATCCCCAAGCACGAGCGGCGCTTCACCGGCTTCGACGACAAGATCGTGGCGATGTACGCGCGCGGCATGACCGTGCGCGAGATCCAGGGCTTCCTCGCCGAGCAATACGGCACCGAGGTCAGCCCCGAGATTTCCGCCAACGACAAGGGGCGGATCTCTGCGCAGGTCGAACCAAGCGGTGTTGGAGAAGGCGCCGCGCAAAGCCAGAAGCGGACCCTGACGGAGTGGCATGTCGCGCCGTCAGCGCAGCACTTTCGTTCCTCATCGCCCGCCATCCGGAGTCACCCAAGAGGCGCGAGAGATGTGTGCTTGCCTGCGTGCCACGGGGACTGCAACGACATCCCAAGACAATGCTTCGACGACTGCTTGGGCTACGCGGGTCCACCGCTGTCGCCCAGCGTGCTGAGCCGCTGTGGGCTTTTCCGTGCTCGCAGCCACTAAGATCACAGTCGAGCAAAAGCGCCTTTTGGCGCACACCCCTGACCGAGCCAGGCAGCCAACCACTATGAGCAGTTCGACCCTTCGCGACATCGCGGTGCACTTTCGCGTGAGCGACATTCCGGGCGCGATGGTCCCGTCAACGCGCTTGAGCAACATCCTCGAACGCATGCATCATGGGCTGCCGCTCAGCACGCTGTCCTTGAAGTACCTGCTGGATCACGACCTGATCGATCTGCACAGCCTCGCCACCGGCGAGGTCGCTTTCGAGGAATACGCCGCGGCCGCGATTCGTGCGAAACAGTCCCGCCAGCACGCCGCGGAGCTTGAGCGCGAAACCAAGGAGGCCGAGCGTCTTGCCAGAGAAACTGCATGGCAAGATCAATATGCTCGGCAGCTAGAAGCCGAGGAGGCCGCGCGCAAGGCCCTCGAAAGCGACCCCAAGCACATCGCCAGGATGAAGAGCCAGGCCCTGCGGAGGAAGTACGGGATGGACTACATCGATGAGCCCTTATATCCCCGGATGATGGCCATCATCAAACGGCTCGACGCCGGTGGCCGCCTGACCGAGGACGATGTTGTCTGGCTCAATACCGGGGCTAATGAACACTTCACCGATGCGCTGCGAGATGCCTATCACCTCGTTGAGGCAAAGTTCCTCGCCAGCGACCGGGGCGCCAGTGAGCGATCCATAGACTCGGATCTGCGAGGGATCCTTCGACGGTTGGACAAGGGCAGGCGCGAAGCGATGAGAGCCTTTCTCATGGCTGAGAACCCTGATCGATACAGTTGGGCGAACAACGTCAAGTAGCGAGGCGCTTGCGGGGAGTGTCGCGCTGTCGTCGAGAGGGTGTCCGGCTCCCTGTGGCCCCATCAAGGCCGAGCCACCACGAAACCGGCAGCAGCCCAAGGAGCACCTGATGGTGGCCAGCCCCGGCGGAGTGCATCGTGATGACCGGCAGACATCATCGAGCTACTGAAAGGTCGTTCAGCAGGCTGCTGCACTGTTGCTTCAGACTTCGACTTGACCCCCTTGATCTAAAGGTGCAGGAACAGGGCGTTGCTCCGAGGAACGTGTCCGTTGATCGGTCTCGTGCAACGCAGCACGACGGAAGAATCCGAAAACCCCTGAGATTGGTCCAAGACGGCGACGCACCGCATTTCACGCGCGCCCGCTGCCGTAGCCTCGCGAGCCGTGTTCGATCATCAACGGGAACGAGAATGGCAACGGCACCAAGTAGGACCGGCGACGAGGGCTTCCAGAAGTGGAAGGACGGCATCGACCGAGCGAACGGCGATTGGGATTACTACGACGCCGAGATCAGGCGGGTGGTCAATGAATACAACATGCACTTGCGCAACGCACCGCACTTTCACCTTCTCGATTGGCGGTTGGTGAAGGCGATGCTGTGGACCGAATCAGGACCGCATCGTGAGGAATGGAAGAACAGGCCCCTGCAAATCGGCGTGCCGAGAGACCCCGGATTGGATTCGCTTCTGTATGGCAAGGAAGGCAGCGAGCTGATCGTACCTCCGTGCTATGTCCTTTGGGCTGACGGCGTCGGGACGAATCCCAAACAGAACATCGTTGCCGCCGTGGGCTACATGCTCATGCGCATGGCTGACTATGGCTTCGCCACCGTGCTCGACCCGGACAGTGGCGTGTTCAATGTGACAGCAGGCCGCGGCGACAGCCTCAGCTCGCTCGCGAGAAAGCACCGCAGCTCCCTCGACACGATGCAGAAACTCAACCCCGGCATCCACATGGTCAGGGAAGGTCAGGTGCTGAAGTGCCAGAGGGCATCGATTCAGAAGGTCATCGTCGGCTTCAGGCCCTTCACCCTTACATCGATAGCGAGACGCTACAACGGCAATGGCCAACCGACAGGCGATTCTCTGTATTCCGCGAAGCTCGAATATTCAATGGACGCGATCAGGAGGAGGAATCCGCGATGAGACGGGTGATCGGTAAAGCAATGGCAGCGCTCGCCTTGACCTCCTTTGGGGCACATGCCGACCCGCCTTGCGACGGCCACTATAAGAGCTGGGGCCGAGTGTGCTACGGCGGTGCTCATGTGACGGCTAAAGCCATCGAGTGGTACTCCACATTCAGCTCGTGCGGTCCAAGTCCCTACGAAGTCATCCACAGCGACCTGGGCGGAGACAAGCCACGGGTCGCCTATCGATTCAAGAAGCGCAACAAGCAATGCAGCTTCGAGGTCATGGAGATAGTCGCCCAAAGGGAGGGCTACTGGGGCATCAGGGGCTACATGAGCGTTGAAGACTATCGAGAACGCCGCGATGATCCTGCGGCATATACGGCATGCCCGGTGGACCCCATGCCCTCGGAGCGCTGCAACCTGCCCTTCGCGCGCAAGAAGAAATAGCGGCGCCCAGCAAGCAGCCAGGCGACACACGTTTCACCCATCAGTCCCACAAACCCGCGCCAGCCCCCGATCCAGGCCATTGCGGTAGAGCGGCTCCAGTCGATGGCGCTCGCCATGCTCCCCGGCCGCCCTGGCCAGATGCAACCTGCAAGCGGGATCGGCGCGACGGGTCTGCGTCGCCACCAGTTCTTCGATGAACTGCGTCCGCAGCCGATCCAGCGCGGGGCGCAGCTCGGTCCTCAAGTCCGCGCAGCGATCCGCCGGCACGCTGCCGCTGCGCCGCCAGTCGGCCATGAGGACGAACTGGACCAGCTTGCTTGCTTCGATCTGGTCCGCGCAAAAGGCCGACGCCAGCTCGCCCGCAATGCCTGGCCGCGACTTTAGCCAAAAAGGGGGGGCGACCCGAAATCACGGAAATCGGTGAGAGACGCGCAGAGAAATCGACCTCTGAAAACCGAAACCTCACACGCGCGACTCGGACCAGGCTGCACGCAACCGACCCTAGCCTGCGTGCCACAGAGCTCCCTATCGCAGCTCGGACCACGAACCAGGCGGACCTATGCAAGTGCCCAAGGATCTTTTCTCGATGATCGTCGACCCGCTTCGCCTGGAGGGCGCTTTCGTCAGCGCATGGCGAACCGGGGGCGAGTGGTCCTTCGAGGGGCCGCGCGAGTCCTGTGCGCTGTTCCACTATGTCGAAGAGGGAACGATGGCGATCGACATCGGACACCCGACCGCCATTCCCCTAAACCAGGGCGATCTGGCCATCTTCCCGCATGGCGCCGCCCATCGAATCGGCAGCTCCAAATCGGCAGATTCGGCACCACTTGAACAGATTCTTCCGAGCCGGAGCAAAGGAAGATTCGTCAGAGTCGAAATGCCGGGCGCAGATGGGTCTGCGTTGTTCTTGTGCGCCGGCCTGCATTGCGGCGGTCATTCTTTCACCCCTCTGTACAAGCTGCTTCCAGAAATCATCGTCATCCGGAAGCATCAGATGGAGCGTGAGCCGCTCCTTCAAAGCACGATCCACGGACTGCTGCGCGAAGTGGCGAACTTTCACGAGGGGAGCAGCTTCGCCCTCCTGCGCGGCCTGGAGCTGATCTACGTTCTCGGCCTTCGGGTTGCGCTCGATGTCGAATCGGCAACGACGCCCATGAGCCGCGCCCTGCGAGACCCTCGCATCGCGAATGCATTGCTGTACATGCATACGAAATACAAGGAGCGCTCGACGGTCGCACGTATCGCTTCCTCCGCCGGCATGTCGAGGTCGGCCTTCAGCCTCGCGTTCCGTCAGGCAACCGGATGCGCCCCCGCTCGGTATCTCTCGAAGGTGAGAGTCTCGAACGCGCAAGCGCTCATGAAAACGACAAGGCTCAGCAAGGAGGAGATTGCGCACCGGGTCGGATATGAAAGCACGGTGGGGTTGTATCTCGCGCTTCGTTCAACCCGAACGTCGCAAGGCCTTCAGCTGGACGATCCCTATCAAGTTCAAGACACTGGCTAATTGAGCATTTCGGGGTTGGTCCATAGCCTTGGCTCCAGTTTCTCTCTGGAGTTCACCGTGACGCAAATCCTGGAGTTCAATCCGAGTTCCTTCTACGAGACAGCCGCGATCCAAGCATTAGATCCTCTGTTGCTCGACGGCTCCGTTGCCAGTATCCAGCAAGCCAACGCGCTCGGCGACAAGCGCTTCCTGACGCAACTGCTTGCCAAGCTTTGCAGTTCGCTCGCCAACCTGGAGATCGGCTCAGAGGCAGTGGCATTGGCCGCCATGAGGGACGTCGGCATCTTGCTTGGCTCGTTGAAAAGACACGGTCTCGAACCGATGTCGGCGGTGCCTCAGCTGGAACCGCTGTTGGCGCAACTCGGCGAGCTCTGCGCAATGGTCCCGCGAGACACGGTCCTTCACTACACCTCGTGGAACCCGGATGGCCCTCGTCGCCGCGCCTACACCGACGACCCGCAGGAACGATCGCTGCAGGCCGCGGTCGTCAAGGTATTTCCAAGCCTGAGTGCATCGCTCTGTGTCAGCGAGTGGCTCCGAGACATCGGTCCCCAGGACGCGCGCTGCGCCCCGCTCGTCGACAGTCTTCACGATCTGGCCACCGTGATGGTGGAATCAATCGACGGCGTGGTGCGAGACGTCTCCCCAGTCTTTTTCGCTCGGACATTGCGTCCCTACTACGAAGACATCAGCATCGGTGGTCGCGCCTATCTGGGGCCGGCTGCCGCGCAGGTCCCGCTCTGGCTGATAGACCTCTGCATCTGGGCCTCGGACCGGTCCAGCGAGAGCTACCGGCGGTTTCTGGACGCATCGGTTCCCTACTGCCTCCCATCCTGGCGCTCGTACTACGAGCAACTGGGAACGACAGAGTCCCTGGTCTCAAGGCTTCACCACTGCCTGGAGAATCCCGCAACGGCACAGGACCACAATGTCTTGCGCAGCGCCGCCAGCATCGCTCGCCTCTTGAGGTTGCTCAAGACTTTCAGGGGCCGTCACCTTGGCCTCGCTCGCAAGGCCTATGCGCCTGAAGTCCGGCAGTACGAAGAAGGAAGCGGCGGTGCCCCCATCGTGCTTCTCAAGGAAATCATCGACCTGACCTTGCAGATCGAGCGCTTCGTCCTCAGCAAACCGTCAAGCGCCCACTCGCCAGTGAATGGCGAAGAACAAGCCTCGCAATGAACGACCGCATCCTCATCGTCGGTGGAGGGATCGCCGGGCTCACCCTCGCGTTGGCGCTCAACGCACGGGGCTACAGGTCGCTCACGATTCTCGAACGCTCAACCTCGCTGGAGCAGGCGGGGTCGGGCATCAACATACTGCCCCTGGCAAGCCGAGAGTTAGCGGATCTTGGCCTGCTCGAGGCGCTGGAGCTCCTCAGCGTACAGCTGAACCAACTCAACTACACGACGTGGGATGGGCACCTCATCTGGAGCGAGCCGAAAGGTAGAAATGCCGGCTTTGCATGGCCCCAGTTGTCCATCTCTCGGTCTCGACTTCACGCCACGCTGCTGCGCACCGTCATCGAGCGTTGCGGTGACTCGTCGATCGTGGGAGGGACTTCCGTTGCCGCCGTCAGGCGACTGCCGCAGGTTCTTCTGGCCATAGACACGAACAACCGGGAGTTCGCAGCCGATCTCATCGTCGGAGCCGATGGAATCCGATCCGTGGTGCGACAAGTCTTGTTTCCCGACCTCGCCCCGCTACGCATCGCACCGTCGACGGTCTATCGAGGATCCTTCTGGGGCGACGGATTTCTCGAAAACAAGTCGATGTTTATCGCCGGCGACGGCTTCTGCAAATTCGTCGTTTATCCGATGGCAGTCGATACGACCGCAAACCGGACTCTCATCAACTGGGCCGCGGCAATGCCAGACCCCTCGCCCTCGCATGATCCGCTTGGGAACTGGAACGTCCGCGTATCGGCCCAAGAGCTAGCCGGCCATTTCGCGAACTGGTCGCTGGACGGAATACGCCCCGAGCAGGTCATCCGCGACAGCGGGGCCGTCTATGCCTACCCGATGGTCGACATCGACCCCCTTCCGGCATGGTCAAACGGCGAGGACACCGTGCTGATCGGAGATGCGGCACACGGCATGCATCCCATCGGCTCCAACGGGGCAACGCAGTCGATCGTGGATGCAGTGGCCCTGGCCCAAGCCCTGGCGACTCGCGGCAGCAGATCGGCCGCGATCGCCGAGTTTGAAAGAGACCGGATCACAGCGGTTCAAGCGATCCAGCGAGCCAATCGCGAGCAGGGGCCAGAAGTCGTTGTCGATATCGCGGCGCAGCGGCGGCGTAGCCGGCGCACGGCGCCGCTCGAGGTCGCCTTCCCGTACGAAGAGCGGCTCGGCATCGCATCGGCGTACGCCCAACTCACGAGCGTGACTCCGTCGATCGTCAACCGTGATTCTCGATACAAATGGAGCGGCGCATGATCAGGACCGGCAAGCAATACCTCGATGAAATCTCCGATGGCCGGATTGTCTGGCTGGGATCGGAAAAGATCAGATCCGTAGCGAGCACGCCTGCCTTTCTCCAAGGCGCCAGGGCCTTTGCCGCTCTCTATGACCAAGCAAGCGCCGCGGCCCATCGGCAACTCTTCTATGCCATGCCTGGAGATGGCGGTGAGGCGGACGAACCGGAGTTCCGAGCCTTTCTTCCATGCAAAGACAGCCAGGATCTGGCGCTGAAGCACAAACTCCATGCCAGCTGGTCCGAAACGAGTTTTGGCTTTCTGGGACGCACTCCTGACTACATCGCGGCCGCGATGTCCGGCTTCGTCACCGCGCCAGACGCCTTTCGCGGCGATGCCTTCGACGGTCGATCGAACCTCCAATCGCTCTATCAGAGAATCAAAGGAAGAAACCTGTTTGTTGCCTTCACGCTGACAAACATCAAGAGGGACCGATCGAAGCCGCTGTCCGAGCAGAACCAGATCGAGGCCGACATCGGAATCCATGCGGTTCGAGAGACCGATGCCGGAA
>NZ_JBFUCJ010000186.1:0-7785 GCF_056405295.1 Variovorax sp. P1_H2
GATCGAGATCGAGGTGACGGGGCTGGGGCGCCTGGCCAACCGTGTGGTTGCCGCGCCGGCGCCGCGCGCCGACGTCGGGCACCAGCCGGCGGACCGCGCCAGGCGTTTCGAACGCGCCATAGCAGAGATGCTCGACAAGGGAGGTGCCGGCGAGGTCAGCGTCGAAAAGGTGCCCCAGGGAAACATCGTATCGATCGATGGCGAGTTCGCGCTGATTCTCACGCCTGGGGACCTCGACACCACCGGCGCGCAGACGCTTGAGGCGATCACGGAATCGACGCAGCAGGCGCTGCGAGGTGCCATCGATGCAACCAGAGAGTCGCGGGATCGCCGCATGCTGCTGCGCGGCGCAACCGAAAGCGCACTGGCGACGCTGATCGCGGTGCTGGCCATCTGGATCGGCTGGCGCGTTCGGCGCGCGACATTCGTGCGCACCGCCGATCTGTTTGAATCCAAGGCCGCCGGCATGCACGTCGCGGGCGCGCCGCTGGTCCACAGCTCGCGCATGCGTGCCATTGCGCGAAGCCTGGTGAACGTTGTTGCCTGGTCGGCGGCCGTCCTCCTGGTCTACGAATGGCTGGTCTTCGTGCTGACCCGGTTTTCCTACACCCGCCCCTGGGGAGAGGAACTGGGCAATTTCCTGGTCGGCGTCTTCCGGCATATCGGCAACGGCGTGCTGGGGGCGCTGCCCGATCTGGCGATCGCCGCGGTCATCTTGCTGCTTGCGCGCGGAGTGATCGGCGCAGTCCGGCCCATCTTCGACCGCGTCGAGCGTGGCTCGGGCGCCATCGGCTGGCTCGATCGCGATTCGGCCGCCCCATCCCGGCGAATCTTCAGCGTGTCGGTCTGGTTGTTCGCGATCGCGATGGCCTACCCCTACCTGCCGGGATCACAAAGCGAGGCTTTCAAGGGGATCACCGTGCTGGTGGGCCTGATGCTGACCCTCGGCGGCTCCAGCCTCGTCGGGCAAGGTGCGAGCGGCCTGATCTTGATGTATTCGCGCACGATTCGAATCGGGGACTATGTCCGCATCCAGGATCAGGAAGGCACCGTCACTGAACTGAGCACCTTCACGACCAAGATCCGGACGGGACTGGGCGAGGAAATCAGCCTCCCCAATTCCCTCATCATGGGATCTGTCACCAAGAACTATTCGCGCGCCGCGCTGGGCCAGGGCTTCATTCTTGACACCGTCTTGACCATCGGCTACGACACCCCATGGCGGCAGGTCGAGGCCATGCTGATCGAAGCCGCAGGACGCACGGAGGGCATCCTGGAAACGCCGAAGCCCCAGGTGTTCCAAACCGCGCTGTCGGATTTCTATATTGAATACCGCCTCGTCTGCCAAGCCGTTCCGGAAAGACCTCGCACGCGGGCGGAAGTGCTGCACATGTTGCACGCGAACGCGCTCGATGTGTTCAACGAAGCCGGCGTCCAGATCATGTCCCCCCACTACGTCGGCGATCCGAGAGCGGAGAAGATCGTGCCCCCGTCTCAATGGTCCTCGCCATCGGCGCGCAAGGCCTGAACGCACGCAGTACCTCGGGCTACGGTGGATCGACACTGCCCTTTAGGGCAGTTGCCATCCCATTGGGGCCGGTGTCATCATCGCGCGGGCCGTCGCAACAGTGCACGGACCACTATCTGCAAGGAAGAAGGGCAAACATGAAAGCGGAACTGGTGAAATGGATGGTGCTCGCCGGGGCGGTCAGCCTGACGGTTGGCTGCGCCAGCAAGGTCGATCCGATCAGCCAAGGGGAGAAGGCCGACGCTGCCAGAGGCGTGGCCGCGCCCAGCATTGCAGAGACCAAGGCGATCGCGGAAGAGGGGTTCGTCTACGGCCTTCCGCTCGTGATGAACTATGCGGTGATGTATGAGTTCGCCGTGGACTCGAAGTCCAGCCAGTTCAAGGCGCCCTTCAACCAGATCAACAACCAGCACCACGTTGCCACCTACCAGGACACGGCGATCGTCACGCCCAACAGCGACACGCCCTATTCCTTCGTCTGGCTGGACCTGCGCGCAGAGCCGATGGTGATTTCGGTGCCCACCGTGGAGAAGCAGCGCTACTACGCGGTGCAGCTTATCGACAGCAACACGTACAACTACGGCTACATCGGCACCCGCGCTACCGGCAACACGCCGGGAGACTACATGGTGGTCGGCCCGGACTGGAAGGGCGAGACGCCCCCGGGCATCAAGAAAGTCTTCACCTCGACGACCCCGTTCTCGCTCTCCCTCATCCGCACCCAACTCTTCAACCCGAAGGACATCTCGAACGTCGAGAAGGTGCAGGCGGGCTACAAGGCCCAACCGCTGTCCGCGTTTCTGAAGCGACCCGCGCCGCCGGCCGCCCCGGCCGTCAATTTCGTGCCGGCCACGACTGCCGGGATCAAGCAGAACTACTTCGAGTACTTGGACGCTGCGCTTCAGTACGTGCCGGCCACCCCGGAAGACAAGGAGCTGCGGGCCAGGCTCGCCCGCATCGGCGTCGGGCCGGGCAAGACCTTCGAGTTCAAGGATCTTTCGCTCGAACACAAGGCCGCCGTTCTGCTGGCCATGAAGGAAGGCGACGAGAAGGTCGACAAGTTTGCTGCCAGCGGGGTGAAGAATGTCAATGGCTGGAGCGTCGGCTCGTTCTTCGGCGATCGTGCGTTCTTCAAGGGCGATTGGCTGATGCGCGCTGCCGCTGCAAAGTCCGGCATCTACGGCAACGACCCCGCTGAAGCGACGTATCCCTTCACCCGCGTGACGGCGACCGGCGAGACCATCGACGCCAGCAAGCACAACTACACGATCACCTTCCCCGCCGGGCAGCTTCCGCCTGTCAACGCCTTCTGGTCGGTGACGATGTACGACGGCAAGAGCCAGCTTCTGATCAAGAATCCGCTCAACCGCTACCTCGTCAACTCGCCGATGGTGTCGGCGATGAAGAAGAACGCCGACGGCTCGCTCACGCTCTACATCCAGAAGGACTCGCCAGGCAAGGCGCTTGAATCCAACTGGCTGCCTGCGCCGAACGACACCGTCTACCTGGTGATGCGCCTGTACTGGCCCAAGGAGTCGCCGCCTTCGATCCTGCCAGCCGGCGCAGGCACGTGGAAGCCACCTGGGATCGTGGCGTCGAAATAGGCCCCTTTATCGGGCCTATGAACTTTCGCACCTTAATCGCGAGCCGCAGCCTTCTAGGCGCGGCACTGGCGCTCACTGCAGTTCACAGTCACGCCGACGAGGGCGGCGTGCCCTTCTGGTTCTCGGGGCAGTACTCGAGCCTTTCTGCCACACCGGCCACGCCCGGCTGGTCACTCACGACGATGGGCTATGGCTACAGCGGCAGCGCCTCGACCGGCAAGCTGCTGCCCCGAGGCAACACCGTGTCGGCCGGGGTGAGCTCTGATGTGGCGTTGCTGCTCGCACAGCTGAGCTACGCGCCCGAGACCCTGTGGCTGGGCGGCCAGGCTTCTCTGGGCGTGGGGTTCGGCTACGGAAGGAACTCGACGAAGGCGGACATCTCAACGTCCGCCCTTGGCACCCAGCTGAACCGCACCGATACGGTCAACGGCTTCACCGACCTTTACCCGGTGGCAAGCATCGCCTGGACACAGGGCGTGCACAACTGGATGACCTACGCGACTGGTGACATCCCGGTGGGCGCCTACGACAGCAAGAGGCTCGCGAACATCGGTATTGGGCATGCGGCCTTCGACGCCGGTGGCGGCTACACCTATCTGGATCCGCAGAGCGGGCGCGAGTTCTCGGTCGTGGGCGGCTTCACCTACAACTGGGAGAACTCGGACACCAAGTACAAGAATGGCGTCGACTCGCATATCGACTGGGCGGCGTCGCAATTCCTCTCGGCCAACTGGGAGGTCGGGCTGGCAGGCTACGTGTACTACCAGCTGACCGGAGACAGCGGATCGRGCGCCAAGCTGGGGCCGTTCAAGTCTCGGGTCGCCGCCATCGGACCGGAAGTCGGGTACGCATTCAAATTTGGGGGGCTGCCGGCGTATGCCAACTTGCGCGCCTACTATGAGTTCTGGGCGCAGAACCGGGTCTCGGGCTACGCGGTGTTTGCGACGCTGACGCTGCCGTTCGGGAAGTGACTCCACGGTCCGGCGCAGCGAGGTCCTGATCGACAACGGGTCAGGTTGATTCCGCAGCGTGCATTTTTCAAGAATCGCGTTTCAAGCCCAGAATGCGGCGACGCGCCCGACGAACCAGAATCCCGCTACCGCGCCGATGGCATACGGCGCAGCCTGAGCGAAGCGCCGCTCGACGACGAACGGGATCCCTACCCGTCGCGCAAACCAAAACGTCCCCAGCAAGGTGCCGATGAAGGCAAGTTGCCCCAGTTCGACGCCGATATTGAACGACAGCAGTGCAAGGGGGATGTCGCCGCGCGGCAGGCCGATCTCGGACAGCGCGCCCGCGAAGCCGAAGCCATGCAGCAATCCGAAGCAGAAGGCGATCACCCAAGGCCATCTTGCCGTCAGGCTGGATTCGCCTCGCCTTGCGCGAATGATTTCGCTGGCGAGCAGCAGAACGGAGAATGCGATCGCAGCCTCGACTGGCGGTCCTGGAACATGGACCACGCCCAGCGCCGCGAGCGCGAGCGTGATTGAATGTGCGAGCGTGAACGCGGTGATGGACCCTATCAGCGCCCGAGTACCTCGCGCGATCAACAGCATCGCGAAGACAAACAGCAAGTGATCGTACCCACCGAGAATATGCTCGATGCCGTGCCTGATGAACGCGCCAGCGATGGCGAGTGGCCCCTCTGGCGTCGCAGAAATCTCGACCCAAGGTTGCGACGACCGCACCAATGTCGTCGTCTCACCATCAGCGAGCTGCACGCGTACCAGCACGTCCGTGATCGTGCCTTGCAAACCGGTGAACTCGATGCGGCGACCCGCGAGGCTGCCCGGCACCTCGATCACGCGGCGTTCGACCAGCGAATCCGAGAGCTCCTGGGTGTGCGGCGCGACGACGTCATGCGTCCCGTCGGGAAGCTTGAGAACAACCGGCAGCGGCATGCCCGCGAGCACCGGCGTTCGCCAAAGAACGTCATAGCGCTCGGGCGTCGTTTGCCTGAGCTCCAGGTATGCGGGTCGCGCGTCGTGCGCGGCGGCCGGGAAAGCGAGTGCGATCAGCGCCACACCGAACAGAGCATGCGCTCCGCGGCCCATGACCAAGCGACAAAGCGCGAGCACGGCTTTCACTTCGCAGCGCCAGTTGGGGGCTGAGGGTTCGGCCCATCCTTTGCTGCCGGCAGCACGATGTCGTAGCGCGCGCGCATCGCCTCGTACATCCGGCCCTTTACTTCGTCACGTCGATCCTCGATCCATAGGGACCTGACGTTCGCCTCGACCTCCTCGTATTCAGGGATCCGCTGAGGTGTGATCGACTCTGCGAACACCACATGCCACCCGTAACCGGACTCGATCGGGCCAGCCCACTGGCCCGGCGCGAGCTTCACCAGGGCACGCGCGAAGTTGGGACCGAACTGCCGCGCGATCTCGTCGAACGGTCGATCACCGTAGTACTGCTGGTACATGAACGGATCGCCCGCCGTAGCGATGCCTGGCGAATCCATCGGCTTGCCGTCAAGTTGGGTCAATGCGCTCTCGGCATCCGCCCGGACCTTCGCGCCGCGGCGATCGGGAGAGAAGTAGATGTGGCCGAACGTGATGCGCGGAGGCAGCGCGAATCTCTCACCGTTCTTCTCGTACCACGCCTTCAGTTCCTCTGGCTTGGGCTCCTCCAGCTTGGAGACGTCCTCGGCCAGGAACTCCATCTTGCGTGCGAGCTGGCGCTGAACGATCGTGTCGCCCTTGTCGAGCCCGAGCGCCAAGGCTTCCCGATACAGGACCTCCTGACGAATCCTGTCCTCCACGAGCCGTTGCATTTGCTCCGGCGTAGGCGGCGCGCGTCCCGCCAACATCCAGGTGGTGGCAAGCTGTTTCAAATCATCGTCGGTCAGCTCGATGCGACTCCTCTTGTCGAGGGCAGTCGAGTCGGGACTGACAGCCTTCCACGTCGCAAAGAGGAGAACGCCGACAATGAGAAATTGGAGCAAAGGCTCCCGCAACAAGCGAGCAATCATCGCGACTCAGTTGAACGGTGCGAGTTCAGTCACGTTGGGAATGATCTCGTAGTTTGCATACCCGAACTCATTGCTCCGCGCACCGACGTATTTGTCGCCGACCTTGTAGACCGCGATCTCGATCGGGGTGCCTGCGAGCACGGTGACGATCTTCCCATTGTTGATGAAATACGAGCTGGCATTCGCGAGATAGCTTGCGTCGGCCACATTGCCTGTCAGGCTGGGGAGCGTCATCTTCCTTCCGACGTAACGCAACTGGAACTGCGACTGATTTCCTGCGAATTGTTGCGTGATGTACCCGGGCTGAAGTGGCTCAGCCGGCTTGCCCGACGCGCTCTTGCCCGAGGCGCCATAGACGACCTGGTACTTGTCGCCAGTGACGTTGTTCTGAAGCCACGGCGACTTCGATACGAGCAGTGCCTTCAACTGAGCATCGTTGAGCCGCACCGCGCCTTTTCCTTTCAGATCGGCCAGCGTCATTCCTGCCCTTGCATTCCTGCGCGCCTCGGGACTGGGCGTGTACCAGATGGGCGAAGTCCACGCCCGTTCTTGGACCGTAGCGGGGACCACGTCGGGAGGTGCCACGCCGACTTGCTTCGCCTGGATCGTCGTCCAGCGTGGCGTCGGGATCTCCAGCACGCGAGCGTAGTAGAAGGCATTGAGGCTCGGATCGAACTCCGGATCGGTCCACATCGTCTTGAGTTCCACTGATCCGATCGAATTCGTGTACGTGGCGCTTTCGACGTCAACCGTGCTGCCGATCGGCGGCACCACGCCGGTCCATTTGTCAGCCTTTCGATCGCCGGCCCACGTCACATCGAATATCTTCTCGAAGCTCTGGCCGCTCTTGGTCCAGCCCTTGACGATCTGGATGCGGTCGAGGTTGCCCGAACTCGGGTCCTTCAGTGCCCAAACCAGGAATTGCGGCGCCTTGCCTTTCGGGGGTGGCAGGTCGCCGCCCATCGGCACGCCCTTTGCGTAGCCCGTCTTCACCCAGCCCGCGTCGCCCAGCGTGTTCGCCGCGTAGTCCCACCCACCGAACAGGCGAACCTTGATGTGCGGACCGCTGACCGCGAAAGTTTCCTTGCGCTGCATGGCGTCGAAGATCGAGACGCGCGTGTTCTCTTCCGCCCAGGCACCGGTCAACCCGGCGGGGCCGACGACGCGCGGATCCATGCCGGCGAAGAGACGGCCGGAGAGCCTTTGCTCGGGCGTCCCGTCGGCGACGCCCGCCTGCCCGAAGTAGTTGTTCTGGCGATAGGACACGGCCGTGTTGTGCGAATCGGAGGCTGCGCCGAAGCCGAACTTGAAAGGATTGAAGCCCTTGGTGTCCTGCATCGCAAGACCATCCTTCAGCGCCTGCCTGGCGTAGCTGCCGACGATGTGGGGAAAACGGCCTTCCGGATCGCCCAGCAGGATCGACATGACCTCGAATCCCGCGAACTCGTCGTTGGGTGAAAGCAGGGGATGCGTTTCGGACTGCCCCTTGATCTGCTTGATCTCGATCAATCGCTCATTGCGCTCCCGCGATGCGGCATAGGCGGCGTCGATCGGCCGTCCCTTGGAGTCGACCTCGGTGGGGTACATGCGCCCGTCCGAAAGATTGGCGTTGTGCGAGATGGCCAGCAGCTCATTGCCCGCCTTGCGCTGAGCATCCATCCAGTTCCAGAGGTCCACGGGAT
>NZ_JBFUCJ010000187.1:0-7773 GCF_056405295.1 Variovorax sp. P1_H2
GCCCTGGGCGCCGTCATTGCCGAAAAGGGTGGCAACCGCATCCCGGCCGTCGTCAACATGCCGCCGTTGCTGAGTCCGACCGCCGGCAAGTGCCTGTCGGGTTGCGTCTCCGCGGGAATGAACGACCCGATGCTGCACATCATCGGCTCGGCCCTGCCCGAGTCGCGCACGCTGGAAGCAGCGTTCGGCGGCAAGGTCCCGGCGAACGTCGAGAAGCACATCGTGACGCTGGACGACGTGCGGGAGTACTACCGCAAGCTCGACTCGGCCAAGACCGACAAGGTGGACATCGTCGTCTTCGGCTGCCCGCACCTGACGTACCACGAGATTCGCCAGATCGCCGGCCTGATCAAGGACCGCAAGGTGAGCCCGAACGTGCACATGTGGGTGCAGACCGACACGCCGTCCTACCACATGGCCAGAGACAACGGCGAGGCCAAGATCATCGAGGACGCCGGCGGAAAGATCTATCACTCCACGTGCATGGGCATGAACCCGGTGCGCACCTGGAGTCACGACCTCAACATCGCGACGAACAGCTTCAAGTACGTCAAGCTCGGCGGCGGCTTCGGACAGGGCTGGCACTTTGGTGCGGTTCCCGATCTCATCGACGCGGCCGTGACCGGCCGGTTCGTGTCCACCCGCTGGTAAGAGGAGCCACCATGAACGCAAACATGATGCAGCAGCCGCTGCTGATCTCGACGCTCCTCAATCATGCGGAGCGTCACCACGGCGAACAGGAAATCGTCTCGCGCCGCGTCGAAGGCGACCTGCATCGCCAGACCTACGGCGACCTCGCCCAGCGAGCACGCCGCATGGCCAACGCGCTGGCCGCGAACGGCATCCGCTTCGGCGATCGCGTCGCAACGCTCGCATGGAACGGCTACCGCCACATGGAGCTGTACTACGCGGTGTCGGGTTCCGGCGCCGTGCTGCACACGCTCAATCCTCGGTTGCATCCGGACCAGGTCGTGTGGATCGCCGACCATGCCGAAGACCAGGTTCTGTTCTTCGATCTGACCTTCCTGCCGCTGGTCGAGGCGATCGCCTCGCGCGTCAAAACCATCAAGACATTCGTTGCCATGACCAGCCGGGACTTCATGCCGGTGGCGTCGATGATCCCGAACCTGTTGTGCTATGAGGACCTGATCGACGCGCATTCCCCGGAATTCAAGTGGCCGGTGTTCGACGAAAACACGGCCTCGTCGCTGTGCTACACGTCGGGCACCACCGGCAACCCCAAAGGCGCGCTGTACAGCCACCGATCCACGGTGTTGCACACCTACGCCAGTGCATTGCCGGATTCGCTCGACTGCTCTTCGCGCGACACGATCCTGCCGGTCGTGCCGATGTTTCACGTCAACGCCTGGGGCCTGCCCTATGTGGCGTGCATGGTCGGCGCCAAGCTCGTGTTCCCCGGCCCATGGATGGATGGCAAGTCGCTGCACGAGCTGTTCGAGACCGAAGGCGTGACCATGTCGGCAGGCGTGCCGACCGTGTGGCAGGGCTTGCTGACGCATGTCGAAGCCAACAACCTGAAGTTCAGCACCATGAAGCGCACCGTGATCGGCGGCTCGACCTGTCCGCCGGCCATGATGGATGCCTTCGAGGACAAGTACGGCGTCCAGGTGATCCATGCCTGGGGCATGACCGAGCTGAGCCCGATGGGTGCGCTGGGAAAACTCAAGGGCAAGCATGCGGGCCTTGACGCGGCGCAGCGCCGGGCGCTGCAGGCGAAGCAGGGGCGCTCTCTGTACGGCATCGATATGAAGATTGTCGATGAGCACGGCGGCGAACTCCCGCGCGATGGCCAGACTTCGGGCGAGCTCATGGTGCGCGGTCCCTGGGTCATTGCCGCCTACTTCAAGGGCGAGGGCGGTGATCCCCTGGTCGAGGGCTGGTTCCCGACGGGCGACGTCGCGACGATCGATGCCGACGGGTTCATGCAGATCACCGACCGCAGCAAGGACGTCATCAAGTCCGGCGGCGAGTGGATCGGATCGATCGATCTCGAAAACATTGCGATGGCCCACCCGGCAGTGGCAATGGCCGCGTGCATCGGCGTCAAGCACCCGAAGTGGGACGAGCGCCCGCTGCTGGTGGTGGCAAGGAAGCCAGGCGCCGAGGTGACGCGCGACGAACTTCTCGCCTTCTTCGACGGCCGGATCGCCAAGTGGTGGACGCCGGACGACGTGGCATTCGTCGACAGCATTCCGCTGGGCGCCACGGGAAAGATGCTGAAGAACCGGCTGCGCGAGACGTTCCGGGATTACCGGCTGCCCACAGCCTGAGTCTGGACAGAGCCATGCCCACCATGACTTCCTCGGCCTTCTGGTCGGAGCGCGGCCGTGCGCTGTTTCCCGGCCTGCTCGCCTGCGGCGTCGTCGCAGCCGCGGCCACCTTCCTGTCGCAGCACTACGGGGCATCCGCGATGCTGCTGGCGCTCCTGCTCGGGATGGCGATGAACTTCCTGGCCACCGAGGGACCCTGCGCGCCGGGCATCGAGTTCACGGCGCGAAAGCTGTCGCGTATCGGTATCGCGCTTTTGGGACTGCAGATCACATTCGGTCAGATCATGGGACTCGGCTGGCCTCCGGTATTGCTCGCGCTGGTAGCCATCCTTGTCACGATCTCGGTATCGATCCTCGCCGCGCGGGCGTTGGGCTTCACGCATCTGTTCGGGCTGTTGAGCGGCGGCGCGACGGCGATCTGCGGAGGCTCGGCAGCGTTGGCGCTGGCAGCGGCCTTGCCCCCGCACCCGCAGAAAGAGCGCGCGCTGATGTTCACCATAGTGGGCATATCCGTGCTCTCGGCGCTCGCTATGGTGGTCTATCCGATGCTCGCGACGGCCGTCGGGCTGGACGCTCGACTGGCCGGCACCTTTCTCGGCGCGTCGATCCACGACGTTGCGCAGGTGGTTGGCGCCGGCTATGGCATGTCAAAGGAAACCGGCGACGTCGCCACCCTCGTCAAGCTGGCGCGCGTCGCGATGCTGATGCCGGTCATCCTGCTCACCGTGCTGCTGACCCGTCCGCGTGGCGCAGCGACTCAAGAAAAGCGCCCGCCGCTGCTGCCGGGTTTCATCATCGCCTTCGTGGCGCTGGTCGCTATCAACAGTAGCGGCTTGCTGCCGCATGCGCTGGCCGAGTTCGGAGGCGATTTTTCCCGCGCCTGCCTGGTGGCGGCGATTGCCGCGAGCGGCATGAAAACGCAGTGGCGCGAAATCGTCAAGGTGGGTTTCAAACCCGTCGTGCTGATGGTCGGCGAAACCATTTTCCTCGCGGCCCTCGTGCTTGCCATGGTGCGCTGGGGCGCATAGGCCGAGGCAAAGAGAAATTTCTAAACAGGAGACAAGACGTGAATATCCAGACTTCCAACCCGCGGCCGCACGACGGCTATCTGTTCGGGCCGCGCCAGGCGTGGTTCGCCTTTGCGATGACCATCGGCCTGATGCTCTTCGACTACATCGATCGCCAGGTCATCGTCTCGCTGTTCCCGTACATGAAGGCGGATTGGGGCCTCTCGGACAAGCAGCTCGGCGCGCTGGTTTCGGCCCTCTCGATCGTCCTCGCCGCCTGCGCGCTGCCGGTGTCACTAGTGGCCGACCGCGTGAGCCGCGTCAAGAGCATCGTGACGATGGCCACGGTGTGGAGCATCGCCTCGATCTCGTGCATGTTCACGCGCAACTACGGCGCGCTGCTGGCGGCCCGCGCCTTGGTCGGCGTCGGAGAGGCCGGCTACGGTGCGGTGGGCGCCGCACTGATCGCGACCCACTTCCCCGACCGGATGCGCAGCGCGCTGATGGGTAGCTTCATGGCGGCCGCCTCCGTGGGCTCCGTGCTGGGCGTCGCGCTCGGTGGCGTCATCGCGGCGCGCTGGGGCTGGCAGGCGGCCTTCGGCGTGGTCGGCATTCCCGGCCTCGTGCTGAGCCTGGCCTACATCAAGGTGCGCGACTACCAGACGGTCGACGTCGGCACGCATGCACAGGGCGCCTCGCGCTCGGCTGGCGGCGTCTTCCGTGCCGCCTTCGGGGCACTGAAGCGGTCGCCGACGCTGCTGTGGGTGGGCATCGGGAGCGCAGTGCAACTCATCGTGCTGTCGGCGATGTGGGCCTGGCTGCCGAGTTTCCTGAATCGTGTGCATGGGGTCGCGCCTGCACAGGCAGGCGTGCACGCCGCGCTGGTCGTGCTGTGCGGCGCGCTGGGCAGCGTGGTCTGGGGCGTCGTGTGCGACATGGCCGGAAGGCGGAACCCGCGCGCCCGGGTGCTTTCGATGGGCGTGCTGTGCCTGATCTCGTCAGCCATCCTTGGCGCCGCGTTCGCGCTGCCGTTGCTGGGCGTGCCGCTCTCCAACCAGGCGCAGTTCGCGATGTTTGCCCTCGGCGGCTTCTTTGCGACCTGCACCGCCGGCCCTTCGGCTGCCATTGTCATGAACGTCGTTCACCCCGGCTTCCGCGCCACGGGCGCCTCGATCCTCGGCTTGCTCCAGAACCTGTTCGGCATGGCGATGGGACCGCTCATTGGGGGCGTACTGTCCGACGCCTTCGGGCTGCAGACGGCACTGGCGGTGACACCGCTGTTCGGGATCGCCGCCGCCTGGCTGCTGGTGATCGGCTCTCGCACCTACGAGCGCGATGCCGGGCGGGCCGCAAGCCCGCTGGTCGACGAGCCAAGCCTGCCAGACGCGCAACTTGCAGTTTGAAGACGATCCCGTGGCACGAAATGGCAAACCGATGTCCCGATTCATCAAGCCGGATCCAGCGCCATGCCGAACAATTCATCTCATCCGACAACACCCGAGCACCCGAATGACCGACATGCTTGCCGCCGCCCCGATCCCGCTGATCGCACTGGACGCGCTGCCGGAAGGCCGCGGCCGCCGGGTCTGCACGGCGGGCTACGACCTGGCCGTGTTCAAGGTCGGCGCTGCCGTCTACGCCATCGACGACAGTTGTCCGCATGCCGGCGCCTCGTTGAGCGGCGGCAGCGTGCAGGGCAGGACTGTCGCCTGCCGCGCGCACGGCCTGAAGTTCGACATGATGCACGGGTGTCCGCGCGACCCGGCAAAGCTCCAAGTGCGCACTCACGGGCTGTGCGTCACGGATGGCATGGTCATGCTCGACCCCAATGCGTGACTTGACCGTTCACCCAGAGCCACCGATGCCCCCTCCATCCACCCTTGGCAGCGCAAGCCCGTTGGCGCGCCGCTCCTACTTTCCGATCATGCTGCTGCTGGCCAGCTTGGGGACGCTGAATACCCTGTGGTCGGACATGCTGTTTCCCGGGCTCAAGTCCATGCAGGAGGACCTGGACACTTCGGCCGCCGCCGTACAGCAAACCGTCGCGCTGTACCTTGTGGCCAGTGCCTTCATGTGCCTGTGGCATGGCGTGCTCTCGGACGCCTGGGGACGGCGCAAGCCACTGTTCATCGGGCTGGCCGTGCTGGTGCTGACCTCGCTGCTGAGCCTGCTGGCCACCCGCATCGAGCACCTGTGGATTCTTCGCGCCGTGCAAGGTCTGGTCGTAGGCCTGGGCCACATCTTGTGCCGCGCCGTCATACGCGACCTGCACAGCGGCGAGGTCGCACAAAAGATGATTGCCCATACCACCCTGGTGCAATCGGCCGGCACCATCATCCTGCCGATGCTCGGGGGCTGGCTGACCTGGATGTGGGGCTGGCGTGCGCTGTTTGCGTTCCTCAGCGCGGCGGGCGTCGTCATGCTGCTGGTCTATGCGCGCAAGCTGCCTGAAACCCTGCCCCCGGCACGACGCCAAGCCATACGGCTTGACAAGCTGTGGCGCAACTACCGCTTCGTGCTGGGTTCACCCTGGTTCATGCGCCTGACCGTGGCTCACTCCTGCAACTGGGCGGCCATGTTTCTCTATGTGGCGGCGGCCCCGCAGCTCTTGACGAAGTTGCTGGGGCGGTCCCCGACCGATGTCTACCTGGTCTTCACACCCATGATGGTTGGGCTGATGGCTGGCTTTTTGTGCCTGCCGCGGCTGGTGCAACGCTGGGGCACGCAACGCACCCTGTACCTTGCCTATGCGGGTTTCGTCGTCGTCAACGCACTCAACATCACGTTGGCCGCGACGGTGCCGTCCGGGCTGATCCATCTGCTGCCGGTTGCGGCCTGCGCCTTTGTGACAGCCGTGTCCATGCCACTGCTCGTGGGCCACGCGCTGCATCCCTTTCCCGACAATGCCGGGCTGGCCGCTTCCTGCCAGATGTTCCTGCAATACAGCATGATGGCGGTGACGGCCGGTCTGCTCGCACCTTTGCTATGGGATTCCTTGTGGCACCTCGCCCTGGGCTGTGCCGCACTCACCTGCATCGGCATGACATTGCTGCTGTGGCAGCGCTACGCCACTCACAAGGCGCAAGAGGTAGCCGCCATCCGGGTCTGAGCGCGCACACAGTTGGAGATACCGCTTCAATGACATAGCCGGTCGCGACGGGGGGGACTGCGCCATCAGAGAGCCGGATCAAGAAGCGATCGCGAAGTCTGTCGCAAACAAGTCCCACTATTTCGAGCGCCCATCACTGAGGCGGATCGGAGGTCAGCTTTGGGGCGGGGAATTCTGTTTCCTGTAGGACCGCAACGGGCCCAAACCGGGCCTACAGCGGACGGCAATGGAGCCCAGAAGCGGGCCTCGGGTGCTCGCTGCAACTGCGCCGGCGCAACTTTGAATGCTTCGTTGGCCTGCGTCCGCTTTGCGGAGTCGAACTAAGGTCGGCGTACGTCTGCTCCGGGACCATTGCGGGTCTACMGCGGACGTCGAAACTGCCCGGAAGCGGTCGTTGGATGTCAGATCCCACCTGSCAACAACTTTGAAAAAGCGGGTGGTGCAACTTTGAAAACGKCGCTCGCAAGCTGTTGATTTCCTTGGGTAACCAGGTGAGACAACCTTGGAGGAACTCATTTTTGCGAGTTCGTTCAAAGTTAGGCCGGAATTCCATCAAATTTAGGGCCTAACGCGGTCGCAGCACGCTAGCAGTCGCTCCACTTGTTCGGGAAGCAGCGACCGCGGCAGATGCGACAGTCTCCCCACGCCGGGTAGCGTGCGGGCGAGGTCCGTCTGAACGGCGCCACGCAGCAGCGAGAAGCGCATGAACGACCTCAGCGCCGTGACGATGATCTTGCCATGCGTGCCACTGACACGTTGGATCTCGCCGACAACGAGGCGGTGTAGGTCCGGCGCTCGCAGCAGCTCCAGGCGCAGCGCCCTGCGTCCGAACCGCTCATGGAGAAAGCGGCGCACGACCAGCAGGTAGGAGACCACCGTTGCCGTTGACAGTCCGCGCTCGGAACGGAGAAACGACTCGAAGTCACGCACGACCAACGCCGCGGGATGCACATCGATGGCCTGCGCGGCCGGCGCGGTGTGGCCATGCTCGCGCAGATACTGCAAAAGCTGCAGGGCTGTGGCTGGGTCGCCGCGACGTTGCTTGCCTCGCCGGCGACGGCTGGCCTGGAACTGCCTCAGCCGACGCTCGTCCAGAGCTGCCAGAGAGAGCCTGCGTCCGTCAAGCCAACGGCTAGCCGTACGCGCCACAGCATTTCGGGCGTCGAACTCCGCCGTCCCGATCTCAGACTTTCGACAGGATTTCCATCGCCTTGTTGGCGTCGCCCTGCGAGTCGACCGCGATGTAGGCTACGAACTGTGTGCCGATCACGGACGCCGAGAAGCCGCGAAGATTGATTTCCCCGGCAGCAAGCTTTTGCGTCAACTCCGCGGCGATGCCCGGGCGGTCCGGACCCATGATCCGAAC
>NZ_JBFUCJ010000188.1:0-7687 GCF_056405295.1 Variovorax sp. P1_H2
ATCATCGCGGACTGACCGGCCTGGAGGGGACAAACATGAAGGCGCATCAAGGCAAGAAGGCAGTCGTCGTCGGTGGCTCACTCGGTGGATTGTTCGCGGCCAACCTGCTGCTGCGCGCCGGCTGGGACGTCCATGTCTATGAGCGTGTCGCGCAGGCGCTTCAGGGCAGAGGGGCCGGCATCGTGACGCATCCGGAACTCCTGAGTGCATTGACGTCCGCGGGTATCGTCGTAGACGAAAGCATCGGCGTGAAGGTCACGCAGCGCGTTACGCTGGCGAAGGACGGCACGGTGATCGGCCTGCGCGACCTGCCGCAGACGCTCACCGCATGGGGTCGGCTCTATCACGTGCTGAGGTCCGCATTCCCTGACGATCGGTACCACAACGGAAAGCGGCTGCAGTCATTCAAGCAGGACGCCGATGCCGTCGAGGCAAGCTTCGCGGATGGGGAGGTCGCCCGCGCTGACCTGCTCGTGGCGGCGGACGGATTGCGCTCGGCCGTCAGGACGTCATTGCTGCCTGGGGCCAAACCCCAATACGCCGGCTATGTCGCATGGCGTGGCCTGGTCGAAGAATCAACGCTGTCGGACCGCGCGCGCAAGGAGTTGTTTCCGTACTTCGCGTTTGGTCTTCCTCCGCACGAGCAAATGATTGCCTATCCCGTCGCGGGCAAGGACAGTGCGCTCGAGGAGGGCGCACGACGATTCAACTTCGTGTGGTATCGCCCGGCGGCCGAAAGCACGACGCTCAGGGACATGGTGACCGACGCTGACGGAAAGGTCTGGCGCGATGGCATTCCGCCGCCGCTCATTCGGGCGGAGGTCCTCGATCAGGTACGGCAGGCCGCACGCGATGTGCTGGCGTCACAGTTTGCGGAGGTGGTCGAGAAGACCGAGAACCTCTTCTTCCAGCCCATCCTCGATCTGGAATCCGAACAGTTGGCGTTTGGCCGGATCGCGCTGCTGGGCGATGCCGCGTTCGTCGCCCGTCCGCACTGCGGAATGGGGGTGACCAAGGCTGCCGGCGACGCAATGGCCCTGCTCGAGGCGCTGGCGCACTGTGACGATGTCTCGAGCGCGCTCAAGGCCTATGAGCGGCCGCGCGTGGAATTCGGACACTTCATCGTCGCGCATGCCCGGGCACTGGGGGCCTACATGCAGGCGCAATTGCACAGCGAGCATGAGCGAGAGATGGCGGAGCTGTATCGAACGCCAGAAGTCATCATGAAGGAAACAGCGGTCTTTCCGAAACGGCATTGACCGAGCGAGGACGGTCTCGATGGCCATGCCTCTCGGGCTCCGAGCGAGCCGTTCAGGCGGCTTCCCGGAACCTTGCGGCCAGCCAGTCGATGAAGACCCGCAGCCGGGACGAAAGATGTCGTGCGCGCGGATAGAGCACGGACACCGGCAACGGAGCCGGTCGCCAATCCGGCAGCACCGGAACCAGTGCGCCGCGCTGAAAATCCGCCTCCAACCGGTAGCGAGGCGCTTGAATCAGTCCCAGACCGGTTCGTGCCGCCGCCGCGTACGTCTCGGCACCATTGACGGCAACGGCGAACGGCAGCATGACTTCGCGCGCCTTGCCTTCGACCACGAACTCCAGCGGCAGCACGCTCCCCGTAGCCGACGAGCGGAAGCCGACCATGTGGTGGCCGACCAGTTCGTCTATCGATGCGGGCATGCCGTACCGCGCGAGATAGCCGGGCGATGCGCAAGTGATCTCGTCGAGCGTTGTCAGGCTGCGTGCGACCAGATCGCTGTCGACCAGCCGGCCGACGCGCAACACGCAGTCCACGCCTTCGCGCACCAGATCGGCGTAGCGGTCGCCCTCGCTGATCTGCAGCTCGATGTCCGGGTAGCGGGCCAGGAACTCCGGCAGGTGCGGCACCACGAAGTGGCTCGCCAGCGTGCCGTGGACATTGACGTGCAGCAGTCCGCGCGGCTTCGCGCCCACGAAGGCGCTGTCGGCGTCTTCGACTTCGGCGATCACGCGCAGGCAGCGCTGGTAATAGGCCTCGCCGTCCAGCGTCGGTCTGACATGGCGGGTGGTGCGCTGCAGAAGGCGAACGCCGAGCCGGGCCTCCAGCGCCTTGATCGCATCGGTGGCCGAGGAGCGTGGCAGGCCGAGGTCGTCGGCCGCTTGCGTAAAGCTGCGGCACTCCACGATCCGGGTGAACACGCGCATGGCGTCGAATCGATCCATTGTCCGAAAATTCGAATAGTGATGACGATTTATACATGATTATCTTTTGTCGGCGTACAGATATCTTTGCACCCAACCCGTCGATTTCCGGCGGAAATTCAGGAGCAAGCGCATGAACAACCTCAATCAAAAGATCGATCCGGCCCGCAAGGTCGCCCTCGTGACCGGTGCAGCTGGCGGCATCGGCGCCGCGGTTTCCGAGCGCCTGGCGCGCGATGGCTTCGCGGTGATCGTCAACTACGCGGGCAGTGCGGCGCGCGCCGAGGCGCTGGTGCGCAAGATCGAGGCCGAGGGCGGTCGCGCCATCAGCGCCCAGGCCGATATTTCGGACTCCGCGGCGGTGGTCCGGCTGTTCGATGCCGCTGAGGTCGCTTTCGGCGGCGTCGACGTGCTGGTGAACAACGCAGGGATCATGAACCTGGCGACCCTCGCCGACAGTGACGACGCGCTGTTCGACCGCCAGATCGCGGTCAATCTCCGCGGCACCTTCAATACCCTGCGCGAGGCAGCGCGCCGCCTGCGAGACGGCGGCCGCGTCGTCAACCTCTCGTCGAGCGTCACGACACTGCTGCAGCCGACCTATGGCGTCTACGCCGCCACCAAGGCGGCGGTCGAGGCCATGACCAGCATCCTGACCAAGGAACTGCGCGGCCGAGGAATCACGGTGAACGCCGTCGCTCCCGGGCCGACCGCGACCAAGCTGTTCCTTGACGGCAAGCCCCAGGAAATCATCGACCGCCTGGCAAAGGCGGCTCCGCTCGAGCGCCTGGGCCGGCCCGAGGATATTGCTGCGGTCGTGGCGTTCCTGGCGGGACCGGACGGGGCCTGGACCAACGGCCAGACGCTGCGCGTCAACGGCGGCATCGTCTGAAGCGGGGGGCCCGACTTGTCGCGAGGTATTGCTGTGTCCACTTCCATCATTCTCGTCACCGGCGCGTCTTCGGGCTTTGGCCTCATGACCGCCCGCGCCCTGGCCCAAGCCGGGCATACCGTCTACGCATCGATGCGCGAAACGCAAGGCCGCAATGCGCCTCGCGTGGCTGAGCTTGCCCGGTGGGCAGCCGAGCAAGCGGTGGATCTGCGCACGGTCGAACTCGATGTGCAATCCGACGCGTCCGCCGAGGCCGGGGTGGCCGGCGTCTTGAGGGAGGCGGGCCGCCTCGATGCCATCGTGCACAACGCCGGGCATATGGTGTTCGGTCCCGCCGAGGCGTTTACGCCGGACCAGTTGATCCAGCAATATGACGTGAACGTCATTGGTGCCCAGCGGGTGAACCGTGCCGCGTTGCCGCACCTGCGCAAGCAGGGCAAGGGGTTGTTGGTGTGGGTCGGCTCCTCGTCGACACGCGGCGGCACGCCGCCTTTCCTGGCGCCGTATTTCGCGGCAAAGGCGGCGATGGATGCACTGGCCGTGTCCTACTCGACCGAACTGTCGCGCTGGGGCATCGAGACCACCATCATGGTCCCCGGCGCCTTCACCAAGGGCACCAACCACTTTGCACATTCCGGTTCGCCAGCAGACAAGGATCGTGCCGCCGAGTACGAATCCGGCCCCTACGCCGGTGTGGCCGAGCAAGCGCTCAAGGGTTTGGCGGGCCTCGAGCCGGCGGATGCCGATCCGGCGGAAGTGGCTCGCCAGATCGTGCGCGTGGTGGACACGCCGATCGGCCACCGTCCGTTTCGCGTGCACGTGGACCCCTCACAGGACGGCGCCGAGGTGGTCAACGCGGTGGCCGACCGCATGCGTCGCGAGATGTACCGGGCCATTGGGTTGGAGGATTTGCTGGCGCCACGCATCAATGCGTGAGTGCGCTGGCCGACCCACCGGGGCGCTCCGGCACGCGGCGGAGGCCCGGGGCCCGGACGCCTCCACGCCGCTATGCGTCCGTACGGTTCTGCAGGAAGGGAAGCAGGACTTCGAGCAAGCCGGTCGGATTTTCTTCCGCCACATAGTGGCCGCAGTCTGGTATGACTGCCGAGATCAGGCCCGGCGCGGCTGGCCTCAGAACATCGCCCATCTTGCGGCCCATGGCACTTGCACCCCCGATGGCGAGCACCGGCATGCGAAGCGGCACTTCGGCCGCGACCTGATTCTGCTTTGCCGATTCGAAAATCGATCGGTAGTAGCCCAGGGCGGCACCCCAATGGCCTTCTCTCGCATACATGCGGGCGTAGAAGTCGATATCGGAGGGCGTGAAGGCGCGATCCAGATGACTTGATTTGCTGCGAAAGAACCATTCCAGGAACTCCCGCTCCTTGCCCCTCACGAGCAGTTCAGGCAATTCGGGCAGGAAATTGAATGTGAAGTGCCAGGTGCCCGAGAACGTCTCCGGCGCAAGCCTGTAGGCGGTCGGTGGCGTAAGGCCTGGAACCGCGGCATCGATGAGCGCGACGCGGGGAAAGCGCTCCGGAAACTGGGCAGCGAGCGCGTAGCCGATCCATGCGCCGACATCGAAGCCGACGAGAAGGGCGTTGCTGATGGACAGGGCGTCAAGGACTTCGACGATCTGCTTCGCGACCGACGCAGTGTCGTACCCGGACGATGGCGGTCCACTGTCGCCAAGTCCCGGTGGGTCGATGGCCACGACGCGGAAGCGCTCCGCGAGATCCGGCATGATCTTTCGAAAGCAGTACGACGATTGCGGCCACCCCGGCAGCAACAGGACGCATTGCCCTGCGCCTCCTTCCGTCACGCGCAGCGACGCGCCATCGGTTGCAACATCGCGGTGAGAGAAGTCGTGAAAGCCTGAGCGCTGCGCACGCATGGGTGATCTGTCCTTTTGGCAATTGGCCCCATGCGTCTCGGCGCTGGTGAACCTGCCTATTGTTGATCGATCGAACAATTATAGGCTGGCGCTGCGCCTGTTCTGAAGCAACGCGGCGATCAAGCGGCTGACAGCCGCTCGTTCAAGCAAAGTCGGTTGATCTCGAGACCTGCTCCCAGGCGTCGATTTCCGCGCCGAGGCTCGCCAGCTTCTCGCGGACCAGGTTGACGGCATCCGTACCGAGAAGCAGATGCGCCGGCGGATGATCCGAGTCGACCAGTTGAAGGATGGCCTGTGCCGCCTTGGCCGGATCGCCCGCCTGCTTGCCGCTGCGTGCTTGCCGGGTCGCCCTGATGGGTTCGAAGATCGCATCGTATTCCGGAATCGAGCGCTCGACCCGGACCATGGATCGCCCGGCCCAGTCGGTGCGAAAGCCCCCTGGCTCGACCGCCGTGACGCGGATGCCGAAGTCCTTCACCTCTTTGCCCAAGGCTTCGGAGATGCCCTCGAGGGCGAACTTGCTTCCGTGGTAGAAGCCCAGCCCCGGCATGGTGATGATCCCGCCCATCGAGGTGATGTTGATGATGTGGCCCGAGCGTCGCTTTCGCATAGGGGGCAGTACGGCCTGGATCATTGCGACGGCACCGAACACGTTGACTTCGAACTGCTGGCGCAATTGGTCAATGGTGGATTCCTCGATCAGTCCCTCGTGACCATAGCCTGCGTTGTTGATCAGCACGTCGACGGCGCCGACATTGCGTTCCACCTCGGCCACCACTGAATTGACGGCGGCTGCGTCCGTCACGTCGAGAATCCTGGCAAAGGCGCGGCCGGGTTCGAGCGCCTCGAATGCGATGCGGGCATCTTCGTTGCGCACGGTGCCGATCACGCGCGATCCGGCAGCCAAAGCCGCCTGCGCAAAGGCGCGGCCGAAGCCCGAGGAGACGCCGGTGATAAGGAACCCCTTGGGGGTGACTGAGGACATTGAGAAGACTCCGGTTGTGTAGGTGTCTGTTGAAGGTAGCTCAGTTGCCGGCCGCCAGCCGGCACTGACGGGCATCAAATTCCATCCTTTGGAAACAATGGATGCCCCATGCGAGAGGAAGGGACTATCGCGCGTTCATTGCGGCGGAAAATCAGACGTGGGGCAAGACGGTGAAGGCGGCAGGCGCCGAAGGAACCGAATGAGTACGATCGTCGGAAGTGCAATCAAGTCGAGGCGCAGTACCTGATCGAACCCAGGGCTCGGCGACTGCGTCGCGTTGCAGGCGCTCAGCCGCCCCGGCCTTCTTTCCGAACGGCGAGATGGATGTCGGCGGCGAGTGCCATGAGTGGTCCGGAGAGTTCGCGCGCGACGGATTGCATGCTGTCGGTTGTCGACACACTGGCGTTCACGACGTAGATCGACCCGTCTTCGGTACGGATCGGTGTGGCGAGCGCAACGACCTCGGGCTGCCAGGCGGCCACGCAGTAGCCCTGCGAGGCGACAGCTTCGATTGCACGCGTGATCTCCACGGAGATCTGGCGCCACTGCGATGGACGCCGGCGTTTGAAGATTCCCATCAACACTTCGCGTCGTGCCTCCTGAACGGTGGCGAGGTACGCTCTTCCGAGGGAGGTGAGTTCCATCGGCACGCGCTGGCCCGAGACCACCGAGCGAAGCGATACCCGGCGGTTGTATCGAATCGATTCCAGGTAGATCATCTCGTCGCGGTCGGGGGCGGCCAGTCCCACGTTGATCTTCTGCTTCTCGGCCAACGCCCGCATGCGCGGCGCGGCGGCATGAAGAATGGATGAGCCGGTGCGCATGGCGTGCGCCAGGCTCAGGACCGCTGGCGCCAATCTGTAGCCGCGCTGCAGAGGCTCCGCCTGCAGCATTCCCGTGCCCACCAGCGTTTGCGTGAGCCGGCTCACCGTGGAGCGCGACAGCCCGGTGCGCTCCGCCAACTCCGCGTTTCCCAGCAGTTCCGAGCCGGGGCGGAAGGCCCGCAATATTTCGATACCGCGTTCAAGCGAGCGGTTCGCGGGCGAGATACCCGGCTTCTCGTCCAGGGCAGACGTCATGCGTGCCATACACCATCCTCGAAGGCTGTGAATTCCATTGTTTGGAATCATGGGAGTGTATTGCGTGGCGAGCTTTGACTTCGCACCGAACCAGGTCGTGCTCCTCCAGTTTCGCGCCTTCGCGCGCATCCCATCGGGACGGCCTGCGGCGACCTTGAGCAGTTCACACGGCCCCCTGCATCACAGACCGTCAATGCTCGCGACGGCGAGCTTGCCGCCTCGCACGGCCACCCTATTGGGACTTGCGGGGCAGCGCTTGACTGTCGCCCTCTCGCCATTGAATCGATGAACATCACCCTGCCCATTGCAGCAACCCGTAGGTCGTGGCACCGTCGATCTCGAAGCTGAGGAATCTCACGTCCTTGCGCCGCTTGGTCCGGCATGAGCATTCATCTCGGTGGTCCATGGCGCCATGCGCCTTCCGCGTGCGGCGCGTTGAGGCAACCCACCGCTCAACCGATCAGGCGCTTCATCAGTCCCGCAGTCGAAGCATCCAGCCCCTGCGTGTCGCCGCTCGCCAGGCGCGGCAGCAGGTCGCTGCACAGGGCCTTGCCGAGCTCGACGCCCCACTGGTCGAAGCTGTTGATGCCCCACAGCGCACCGCTGGTGAAGACGCGGTGCTCGTACATCGCGATCAGCGCGCCCAGGCTGTGCGG
>NZ_JBFUCJ010000189.1:0-7401 GCF_056405295.1 Variovorax sp. P1_H2
GAAGCGGATACCGGAGCCCGTTCCGGGCTTGCGCTGAAGTGAACGGGCCGCTGGGACGCGATGCATCAGCACCCTCGCGAACACCACACCAGGAGGAGGATCCATTGACCACGAGACCCCGCTCCAATCTCATGGTTCGACGAGGCATATGCCCGCGGCCTGCGCCCGTGCGATCCGATTCGGACCGGATTTCGGTCCAGCAAGCGCGAAGCTCCGGAAGGCGCAGATGCAGCAGTGGCGCGAGGCGCTGGAGGCTCACTGACCGAGCGGCGACACCCCGGTCATTCGGACGTGGATCCAGAGCAGGAACGCGACATAGACCATCAGCCCGCCAACGACCGCGACGACATCATTGAGAGGACTCGGCGGCGCACCGGGGACGTGTCGGGGATTGGCGCGGCGCTTGACGGAAATCAGGTCCGCCACTGCCCAGACAAGGAAGGCCCCGAAGAGAAGCACGTCGGCCATCGTGCCATTCGCCAGCAGGTGCGCCGTTGCCCAGAATTTCACTGCGAGCAGCATCGGGTGCTGGGCCGTCCTTTGGAGGCGGCCTGGCAGGTAGGCCGCGAACAGAAGCGGAAACACCGGAACCATCAGCAGCAGCGCGACTTGCCTCAGTGCAACCGGTGGCGTGTAGAGCACCCACGGCGTCTGACGGGCCACGCCGTAGCCATGGATCAGCAACAGCAGGCCGGCCAGCGAGGCCAGCGCGTACACGCCCTTCCAGACGCGCTCCCCGTGCCGTGCGATTTGTGCCTCGCGCCAGGCAGGGGCGACGATGGATATCGAGTGAATGCCAAGGAAGAGGATCAGGCCTGCTACGAGAAGTGTCATGGAATCTCCTTCGGCGATGCCGGTGAACGCACTGTCACGTTTCGATCAGAATGCGCAAAAGACCTTGCTGCTCGCGAATTATCGGCATGACTGAACCCCAAAAGGCCACGAGTTGGTGGCAAACGCTTCCCGGCGGGCTGGCCGCGGGGCGCTTCTGCAGCGACTTCGACCGGCTTCGCGGCATTCGATTCGAGCGGTGAAGGATGGCTGCCGAATCGATGGTGCCAGGCACCTTCCTGTACTTCGCGTACGGCTCCAACATGAGCCCGGCGCGTCTGCGGGCGGTGGACCGCACACCCTCCGCCCAATGCGTCGGCACCGCGCGCGTTGCGGGATACCGCCTGGTGTTCGACAAGGTGGGAAGGGATGGCTCCGGCAAGGCGGACTGCGAACGCTCCGGGATGCCCATGCATGTCGTGCACGGCGTCCTGTTCCGCATCGCTCACGGCGACCGCCCCGCCCTTGACAGGGCGGAAGACCTTGGAAACGGCTATGACGCCTTCGACATCCGCGTGCAAACGGTTTCGGGCAGCGTCTCGGCGTTGACCTACCTGGCAACCAGGAAGGACGCCACGCTGGCGCCTTTCACCTGGTACATGCAACACGTGTTGAACGGCGCCAGGCAAGGTGGACTTCCGCCGGCCTACATCGCGGACATCGAAGGCGTCGCGGCTGTTCGAGACCTGGATGTCGCACGCGAGGCGCGAGAGCTTTCCCTCTACGCGAAGCGATGAGGCCATCCGCGGAGAATCTGGCGACACAATAGCTCGCATGGATTCTTCAAGAAGCGCGCTGACTTCCGCCTGGGTCGACACCGACCTGGGCTTCGACGATCTCGCCGCCGTGCTGACCGTCACGCAGACGCCGCCGTGGCGGGTCGACGGCATGTCGCTCGTCGCGGGCAACGCCCCGATCGACGTGGTGGTCGACAACGCCTTGCGGTCGGCCGCGTTCTTCGGCTGGGATTTTCCGATCCACGCGGGCAGCGCCCGGCCGCTCGCCGGCGAACTGGTCACGGCGCAGAACATCCTCGGCGCGGATGCCATGGTGTCGGCCGGCCGCAGCCTCCCGCGGGCGCGCGGATCGCTGGCATCGAGCGATGCGGCGGCTGCGCTCATCGACTACCTCGCGGCCGCCACCGAACCGGCCACGGTGCTCGCGCTGGGGCCGCTCACCAACATCGCCGTCGTGCTGCAGGCACGGCCCGACCTCGCGGCGCGCATCGGTCGGCTCCTATGGATGGGCGGCAGCGCGGGGCCGGGCAATCACACGGCGGCGGCGGAGTTCAACGCGGCGGTCGACCCGGAAGCGATCAACGTGGTCCTCGACGCCGGGGCGCCGCTGTGGATGGTCGGCCTCGATGCCTGCCGGCAGGTGCGTGTGCACGCGAGCGATGCCGAAGCGCTGCGTGCGCTCGGCTCCGACAAGGCGCAAGTGCTTGCCGACCTTCTGCTCGGCTACGTGCGCATCGCGAGCCCTGCCGGTGCGCTGCCGATGTCGCTCTACGACCCGACGGCCGCGGCCGCGCTCGTGGCGCCCGAGGGGCTGAGCTTCAGGCCGGCGCACGTGGTGGCCGAATGCAAGGGCGAGCACACCCGCGGCATGACGGTGGTCGAGTGGCGGGTGCCGAAGCGCGCCGAGGCCAATGCGCAGGTGGCCAGCGTGGCCGACGAGTCCCGGCTGCGCCGCGTGGTGCTGGACGCGCTCGCGCGGGCCGCGAGCTGAACAAGGGCCCAGGCCGGCGCCGGGCCGCCCCAAGGCGGCCTGCGGCCCCCTCGGGGGGCAGCGACCCACACGCAGTGGGGGAGCGTGGGGGCCAGGCCGGCGCCGGGCCGCCCCAAGGCGGCCTGCGGCCCCCTCGGGGGGCAGCGACCCACACGCAGTGGGGGAGCGTGGGGGCTAGTCAGTCGCGCAGAATCCAGCCCTCGGGCACGGCCTTCAGCAAGGGGCTCTCGAACACGCCGATGACACGCGCCGCGCGTTCGGCGCCCAATCGCTCGACCCATCGCCGGCCCTGCAGCATCGCGACGCCGCAGGCGATCACGTCGCCGCCGAGCGACTCGATCAGCTCCCACGCCGCGAGCAGCGTGGTGCCGGTGCTGATCGCGTCGTCGACCAGCACCAGGCGCTTGCCTTCGATCAGCGGGCGCAGGTGGGGGTCGAGGTAGATGCGCTTGCCCGGCGTCGGCGAGGTGATCGAATGCACCGGCGCGGAGAGCGCCTCGTCGTACCAGAACTTGCGCGAGTAGCCCATCGGCAGGTAGCGCGTGTGGCCCAGTGCGCGTGCAACCACCGGTGCCAGCGCAAGGCCCAGGGTGGGCAAGCCGATCGCCAGCTCGGGGGCCTGTGCGGACAGACGCCGCGCCAGCATGGCGCCCAGCGTGTCGACCACGTCGAGCGAGGCCTGATTGACCAGCAGCGAGGCCACGGCATGCGCCGGTTCGCTCGCGAGCTGCCGGATCGGCAGCATGAGCACGCGCCCGTCGGGCAGGCGCGCCGGGTAGCCGAACCGCCAGGGCGCTTCGGGCCGCTCGACCGCATCGGCTTCGATGATGCGCTGCCAGTAGCCCGTGGTGGGTTCCGTGAAATGAGCTGTCATCTTCAGGATCCGTTCGGCGCGAGCTGGCGCGAGGGATCGGGAACCGGGGTGGCAGCCAGCAGCCGCTGGGTGTAGGGATCGCGCGGCGCATTCAGCACGGCGTCCGCATCGCCGCTTTCCACCACGCGGCCCTGGTGCATCACCATCACGCGGTCGGCCATCGCCCGCACCACGCCGAGGTCGTGCGTGATGAAGAGGTAGGAGAGCTTTCTTTCCCGCTGCAGGTCGAACATCAGCTTGAGGATCTGCGCGCGCACCGAGACGTCGAGCGCCGAGACCGGCTCGTCGGCCACGATCAGCGCCGGATTCGATGCCAGTGCGCGCGCAATGCCCACGCGCTGCCGCTGGCCACCCGAGAGCTCGTGCGGCAGCCGGTCGCGGAAATGCGCAGGCGGCAGGCCGACCTGTTCGAGCAGCGCATCGACTTCGGCCGATGCCGCGGCCCGATCGAGTCCGCGGTGCCAGGTCAGCGGAAGGGCGACGCTCTGGCCGATGCTGCGGCGCGGATTCAGCGAGCCGCCGGTGTCCTGGAACACCACCTGCACTTCGCGGCGGAAAGTGCGTGCGGCTTCGCCGGATCGCGTTGCGAGGTCCATGCCCTTGTAGAGGATGGTGCCTTCGCTCGGCGCCGTGAGTCCCAGCAGCATGCGGCCCAGCGTGGTCTTGCCGCTGCCGCTTTCGCCGACCAGGGCCAGCACTTCGCCGGCACGGATCGACAGCGAGACGCGATCGACCGCGCGCTGCATCTGCCGCGCGCGGAACAGCCCGCCGCTCGCGCGCACGGGGAACAGCCGGCTCAGGTCGCGCGCTTCGAGCAGCGGTGGGGTCGTGGCCGCGTTCATGGCGAGGTGGCCTCGTTGCGCTGCCAGGCGTCGGCGGCGATCGGCTCGTCGCTCAGGTGGCAGCGGTCGGCGCCAGGGCCATGGACCCGCAGCGCCGGCGCCAGGCTGTCGCAGACGCCGGCGCGGGCGATCGGGCAGCGCGGGTGAAAGCGGCAGCCTTCGGGCCAGTGCCCGGCGATCGGCACCCCGCCCGGAATCGAGAACAGCGAATGCGCGCGCGACTGCGGACTGAGGATGCTCGCCAGCAGGCCCTGCGTGTACGGATGGCGCGGCGCGGCGAAGAGCGGCGCCACGTCGCTGGATTCGACCACCTGGCCGGCATACATCACGTTGACGCGCTGGCAGGTCTCGGCCACCACGGCGAGGTCGTGGGTGATCAGCAGGATGCCGAGGTCGAGTTCCTTGCGCAGGCGCATCAGCAGCTTCAGGATGCCCGCCTGGACGGTGACGTCGAGGGCCGTCGTCGGCTCGTCGGCGATCAAGAGCGCGGGCCGCATCGCGAGCGCCGCCGCGATCAGGATGCGCTGCCGCATGCCGCCCGAGAGTTCGTGCGGGTACTGGCGCGCCACGCGTGCGGCGTTGGGCAGCTCCATCAGGTCGAGCAGTTCGAGCACGCGCGCTTCGAGGCCCTCGGTGCGGCCGTGCGCGCGCAGCGGCTCCGCGATCTGCCGGCCGACCGGCATCAGCGGATCGAGGTAGCTCGTGGGGTCCTGGAAGACCATGCCCACGCGGGCGCCGCGCATCGCGCGCAGTTCGGCGGGCGCGAGCCGCGCCAGGTCCCGGCCTTCGAGCAGGATCTGCCCCTCGGCCACGCGCGCCAGGGGCGAGGGGAAGAGGTTCATGATCGCGAAGGCCGTCATCGACTTGCCCGAGCCCGATTCGCCGACCAGGCCCACCGCTTCGCCGCGGCGCACCGTGAGCGAGAGGTCGTTCACCACCCGCAGCGCGGTCGCGCCCTGGCGGATATCGACCGACAGGCCGCGCACGTCCAGCAAGAGTTCACTGTGGCTCACTTCGCGTGCCCTCGCGGATTGAGCGCATCGTTGAGCGCATCGCCGACGACGTTGAACGACARCACCGTGAGCGCGATCGCGAGTCCCGGAAAGGCCGACATCCACCACGCGCTGCGCAGGTACTGCTGCGCGTCGTTCAGCATCGCGCCCCACGACACATGATTGGGATCGCCGAGTCCGAAGAAGCTCAGGCTGGCCTCGATCAGGATCGCCATCGCGATGTCGAGCGAGCCCAGCACGATGATCGGCGCCGCCACGTTGGGCAGGATCTCGCGCACGATGATCGCGCCGTGACCCATGCCGGCCACGCGCGCCGCGTCGACGAACTGCGATTGCGCGAGCGTCGCGACGGAGGCGCGCACCACCCGCGCGAGCTGCGGCCAGGCGAGCGCGGCGATCACCACGATCATCTTGAACACGCTGGTGCCGAACAGCGCGATCACGATCAGTGCCACGACGAAGCGCGGCAGCGTCTGGAAGAACTCGGCGATCCGCATCAGCAGCGTGTCGAGCCAGCCGCCGAAGTAGCCCGCCAGCGCGCCGACGATCACGCCCACGACCACCGCGAACAGCGCGCTCAGCACGCCGACGGTGAGAGAGATGCGCGTGCCGAAGACCACCCGCGTCCAGATGTCGCGGCCCAGGTCGTCGGTGCCGAGCCAGTGGCCGGGAGCGAGCGGTTCGAGCAGCGCGCTGTCGCCGCCGCCGAGCGGGTCGTACGCGCTGACCAGCGGCGCGAAGACCGCCAGCGCGAAGAGCAGCGCGAGGAAGGCCAGCGCGAGGATCGTCGTCGGCCGCCGCAGCAGTCGGCGCCGGAAGCCGGCCTTGCGCAAGGGCGTGCCCACCGGGGGCACGATCGGAGTCAGCGTCGCGTCACTCATGAAGCCCCCACGCTTGCCACTGCGTGTGCTGCGCTGCCCCCCAAGGGGGCCTTCGCATCTTCGGGCGGCCGTGCGATGCTCATGCGCGTTCGATCCGCGGATCGATCAGTCGGTGAATGATGTCGGTGACCAGGTTCGCGACGACCACCGTGACCGACACCATCAGCAGGATCGCGAGCATCACCGGATAGTCCCGCTTGGAGATCGATTCATAGAGCAGCCGCCCGATGCCGGGCCACGCGAACACGGCCTCGATCAGCGCCGAGCCCGCCAGCACGAAGCCCACGTTGTAGCCGATGACCGTGAGCACCGGCGCCGCGGCATTGCGCAGTGCGTGCACGACGACCACGGTCCACTCGGACGCGCCGCGCGAACGCGAGGCCAGGATGAAGTCGGCGTTCATCACCTCCAGCATCGCCGCGCGCGTGATGCGCGTGATCAGCGTGAGGTAGCGCAGCGACAGCGCGAAGGCCGGCAGCGCCAGGTACGACAGGTGCTGCAGGGTGCCTGCGAAACCGGGCTCGGTGCCGCGCACCGGGTTGTTGCCTTGCGAGGGCAGCCAGCCCAGCCAGATCGCGAACACCAGGATCAGCAGCTGCCCGAGCCAGAAATCCGGGATCGCGTAGCCCGCCGACGACGCGCCCTGGATCGCCGAGTCGACCAGTCCCGGGCCCGGGCCGGAGGCGGAGCGGGCCGCGATGACACCGAACACGATCCCCATCACGCTCGCGAAGGCGAGCGCGCTCAGGGTGAGTTCCAGGGTGGCGCCGAGCCGATCGAGAATCAGCGCGGCCACCGGCTGCTGGTTCGCGAACGAATAGCCGAAGTCGCCCTGCACCACCTTGCCCAGGTAGCGCAGCAACTGGATCCACACCGGCTGGTCGAGCCCGAACTCGCGGCGCATCTGGTCGAGGTATTCGGGCGGCGCGGGAAAATCGCCCACCAGCAGCGTGATCGGATCGCCCGGCGTGAAGGCGATCAGCAGGAAGTTGAGCACCACCACCGCGAGCAGCAGCGGCACCGCGTGCAGCAGGCGACGCAGGATGAAGGAGGTCATCAGAGGAGGCCGGCGCCGGGCCGCCCGCGCGGCGAAGTCCGCGCTTCGCGCGTACGGGCGGCCTGCTGATGCCCCCTCGGGGGGCAGCGACCCGCACGCAGTGGGGGAGCGTGGGGGCCCAGGCCGGCGCCGGGCCGCCCCAAGGCGGCCTGCGGCCCCCTCGGGGGGCAGCGAC
>NZ_JBFUCJ010000190.1:0-7256 GCF_056405295.1 Variovorax sp. P1_H2
CCGCAGATCACGATCCGCTGCGACGCCTGCACCTCGAGGTCGATGTCCTTCAGCACCTGGTGGGCGCCAAAATGCTTCGAGAGCCTTCGTATCGCGACGACCGGGGATGCGGCAGCCGCGGTGCTCTCTTTCCAGGCCAACGGGCCGGCAGTGATCTTCATGCTGAGTTCTCCGCAACTAGTACGCGTATCTGAAACTGGATTCGAGCTTGCGAAACACGAACATGAGGCCGTAGTTGATGGCCAGGTAGACGAGGCCGGCACTGAGGAACACCTCGTAAGGCGCATAGGTCTCGGCGCTGATCARGCGTGCMGTACCTGTCAGGTCCAGCAACGTGACCGTGCTGGCGAGCGAAGTCGCCTTGCAGGTCAGGATGATCTCGTTGCCGAAGGCCGGCAGCGCCGTGCGCGCCGCGATCGGCATCTCGACCGTCAGGAAGGATTGGTGCTTCGCGAGCCCGAGGGAGAATGCGGCTTCCTTCGCTCCGCGAGGCACCGCCGCCAGGGCCGCTGCCAAGGTCTTGCCGGTGTAGGAAGCCGAATTCAGGCCCAGCGCGATGACGACGCACCAGAACGGATCGCGCAACACCACCCACAGCAACGAATCCTGGATCGCCTGGAACTGGCTGGCGCCGTAGTAGAGAAGGAACACCTGCACGAGCGCCGGCGTTCCGCGAAAGAACACGATGTAGCGTAAGCGGCCAGCCGCCCCACCTTGAGATCTGAAGCCAAGCCGGAGACCATGCTGTCCATCTAAGTTAGCTGGACATCTATGGACGTCAATCCGAAGCAACGCCGGCGTCACAGCGCAGCTTTCAAGGCGCAGGTTCTGGCGGCATGCGCCGAACCTGGTGCCTCAGTCGCTGCGGTTGCGCTGTCGTTCGGGCTGAACGACAACCTCGTGCATCAATGGCGTCGCGGTCGCGGGGCCAGTCCCGTGCGATCGGCAGCATCGACGACGGTTGCCGAGTCTGCGCCCGAGTTCGTTGCACTGTCATTGCCGGCGCCGCCGCTTGCATCGGCGTCATCACGCGCGGCGGCTGCACCCGCCGAGACGATCCGGCTCGAGCTCAAGCGCGGCGCTCTCGGCGTGAGCGTCGTGTGGCCGATCTCGGCGGCCGCCGACTGTGCGGCATGGCTTCGCGAGCTGCTGCGATGATCCGCATCGACGCCTTGTGGCTCTGCACCCAACCACTGGACATGCGCGCAGGCGCCGAGCGCTTGATGGCTCACGTCGTGCATGCTCTCGGCAGCGCTCGTGCGCACCACGGCTACCTGTTCGCGAACGTGCGGGCCACCCGCATCAAGCTGCTCGTGCACGACGGCTTCGGCGTGTGGTGTGCCGCCCGGAGGCTCAACGCCGGCCGCTTCGTGTGGCCGAGCGAGAGCAGCGCCGCGAACCCACTGTCGTTGACGCAGGAGCAGTTCGATGCGCTGGTGGTGGGACTGCCTTGGGAACGTCTGCCGGAGATGAGTTTGATCACACGGCTATAGGCTCGCAGCGGCGAGCGCGTTGACAGCGCAACTCCCAATGACGCAAGGCAGCCGAGCTTGCATGATGGGAACCCATGCAGGACTTGCACAACCTCAAGGATGAAGACCTCCAAGGTCTGACACCCGAGGCGGTCGCGGCGCTGGCCCAGCAGATGCTGCAGCACATCCAGCGCCAGGCGCAGGACATCCGCCTGAAGGACGCCAAACTCGAGAAGCTCACGTTCGAACTGGCGCGTCACAAGGCCTGGAAGTTCGGTGCGAAGTCCGAGGCGATGAGTGCCGAGCAGCGCCGGCTCTTCGAGGAGACGCTGGCCGAAGACGAAGCCGCTCTGGCGGCTCTGCTGCGGCAGGCGAAGGGCACGCCGCCCGATGACAATCCCTCGTCCAAGCGCAAGCCACGACGCCAGCCTCTGCCCGACCATCTGCGTCGCGTGCAGCACCACCATGAGCCCGAAGACACCGCCTGCCCGAGCCCGGACTGCGGTAAGCCCATGGTGCGCGTGGGCGAGGACATCAGCGAGAAGCTGGACATCGTGCCGGCCGAGTTCTTCGTGCACCGACACGTCTACGGCAAGTGGGCCTGCCGCTGCTGCCAGCGCTTGGTCCAGGAGGCAGTGGAGCCGCAGCTCATCGACGGCGGCATGCCCGCGGCAGGGCTGGTAGCACACACGCTGATCAGCCGCTTCGTGGACCACCTGCCGTACTACCGCCAAGAGGCCATCAACGCGCGCTCGGGCGTCCACACCCCACGCTCGACGCTGGCGGCTTGGTCTGGCCGTGGCGGCGCGGCATTGGAGCCGCTGTACGACGCGCACAAGCGCTTCGTGCTCTCGGCCCGGGTGCTGCATGCCGACGAGACGCCGGTGGCCCTGCTCGACCCCGGTCGGGGCAAGACCAAGAAGGCCTACGTCTGGGCCTACGCGCGCGGAGCCTTCGATCCGGTGCCGGGCGTGATCTACGACTTCTGCGTGGGACGTGGCGCGCAGTTCCCTATCGCGTTCCTTGGTGCAGCGCACGGTGGCCAGGATGAACGAAGTTGGCGCGGTACGCTGGTGCGAGATGAATACAAGGCCTACGACAGCGTGATGAGCGCTGAGCCCGGACGCACCGCCGCGGGATGTCTTGCGCACGCCAGACGCAAGTTCGATGAGTTGCTTCTGGACTCCGGCAAGAGCGCCGTCGCAGAGGAGGCGCTGCGTCGTATCGCGGAGATCTACCGCCTCGAGCGAGAACTATCGACGCTGGCGAGCGATGAGCGGCTGTCGAGAAGGCGCAGCGATGCGAAGCCGCTATGGACAGCCCTGCATGATTGGCTGCGACTGGAGCGAGGCCGAGTACCCGACGGGAGCGCGACGGCCAAGGCCCTGAACTACAGCCTCAACCACTGGGAAGCGCTGACACACAACCTGCGCGACGGCGACGTGAACGTCGACAACAACAGCCTCGAGAACTTGATCCGTCCATGGGCTGTTGGGCGCCGAGCATGGCTCTTTGCAGGCAGCGCGTTGGCCGGGCAGCGTGCCGCGATCGTGATGAGCCTGGTCCAGTCGGTAAAGCTGCACGAGCACGACCCGTGGGCCTACCTCAACGATGTCCTGACCCGGCTGCCTACGCAGTTGAACAGTCGCATCGACGAACTGCTTCCTCACAACTGGCAACCCTCGCGCTGAGCGCGCCGCGGCTTCCTCGGTGATCCGCGCCCGTCGGTCAACTATGGGACGGCCGGCCGCTTACGTTGATGCGACTCTTGCACGCAGTAGTAGATCCAGAGGAGCGAGTCGGGCCTCGGGTGCGGGGCGAATGCGGCGCTGGCGATGCATGTCAGGCGAAAAAGGCCTATCCGTTCAAGCAGTTGCGCGCCCTCCCTGGTGAGCCCTTCGTCGCAAGAAACGCGATCTTCGACGTCGAGGCCGATGGCGCCAATCACCAGAACCGCCACCAGGGGCGCCGGCCTATCGACATAGCTTCCAGCGACGCGGAGATGGTGGTGGCGGCKCGAAAACGGCGCTGGGCCTCCGCTTCCAAAGCGAGGGCTTCGCGAAGTGCGGCTTGGTCACCGTGCGTTGCTTGCAGCCGAAGCGCCTGGCAGCGTCGGAAGAGTTCGTCGTCTGAAAGGTCGGTCGGCTGGTCCATCCAGACATTCTGCTGGGGAATCTTTTGACCTCAGGACTTATGCGCTTTTCGCCTCATCCGCCTAGAGGAGGGAAAAAGTCACCGATGGCCCGTCTTCGCTCGGCCTTACTCCGGTGCGCCCAGTGCCTTCATGTGCGCCACGATCGCCTCGAGCTGCGCCAGGTCGAACACCCCATTCAGGATCGCGGAGCCGGTGTTGAGCACGTCCAACTCCTTGATCGAGCCTTCTCCTTCTACCTTGGGCAGCGGGAATTCCTCAGCCACGCGGACCTCGTGGTTCCTGCGGGCGAGGCGATTCGGGTCTGGTAGCTTGCGAGGTATGCCTTGATAGTCGCCGCGCCGCTCCTTCGGCAAAGCCCGCCTTGCCTCCCTTGGCGGTCAAGCGCACAGTCCCAAGATGAACCGCACCGACGTCATGCTTGCCGTGGTCGAGATGGCCAGGGAAGGGGGTGCGTTGCCTGCGACGGAGGCGATTTCGCACATCGCGGCCTTGATCGACCGCTTGGACAAGGCGAGCGAAAGCTACCAAACCGATCTCGAGGTGCTCCTTAGCATTGGAGCGACGATCTGGACGCAGGAAGTCGAGGCGACCAAGCGGACATACAGCCAAGAAAGATGACGATGACCGCTACCGCCCAAGAGTCGGTGCTGACCTGCCCAGAGTGCGGCCACGCCAAGTGCGAAGTCATGCCGACCGACGCTTGCCAGTTCCTCTATGAGTGCGAGCACTGCAAAGCGGTGCTACGCCCGAAGGCAGGAGACTGCTGTGTGTTCTGCTCGTATGGCTCGATCAAGTGCCCTCCCGTGCAGATGCAGCAGGGATGCTCAAGCTGCAGTGTGGGGCTCAAGCTGTGACTGTTAGATCGTCCATCAGCCCCGGCAGTACCTGCGTCGACCCTCGCTCTGCAATCTTTGCGCGCAGCTGTTGAGCCAAGGTCGAGGCGACCTTGCTAGCTTCCGCCGTGGCAATCTGCTTGTCGATGTGCTGCACACCATCCGCTCCTGAGGCCCGGCGCTGCGCCCTCAAAGCTGCGGCCGGATGACCAGGTCTAGGCCCCTTAGAACGAAAGTTCCATTCTTTCGCTCTCTGATGCGAAACTCTGGCGCATCGCACCAGCCCTGGAGCTGAAGAATGGTCGGTGAACCCCAGCCTTCGGAGCACGCGTTCTCTCGAGGCGAATGCCGCCTGAACCTTCCCGAGTACATCGGGCTGGTGGCTTCATGCCAAGCCGCCTTCGAAGCTGCTATGGCCGAGTTGCCTCCGCGGAGCCAAGTCGACCTCTGGAACGCTTTTCACCCGGAGACATTTCTGCCGTCAAGCGGAAAACGAACGCTTTGGGTGCTACGCCGCGGCATCCTGGATGACCTCGCGCCCCGGGTCGAGAGCATCCTCAACCGTACCTGGCAGCCCGAGCCCACGGACAACGACCAACTTGTCTTCCGCGCGGTGCTCGAGGCGCTCGCGACTGGCCGGGAGCGACTGAGCGAAATCACAGATTTCTGCAACGAGATTCACTCATGGCCTTCTGTACAGGGCGTGGCCGGCTACTTGACTGGAAATTTGGCGGCCGCAGTCCGGGTGGCCACGTCGGATGTCGCGGGTGACTGTCAGCCGCGGCGTGTGCGATTGCCCAGTTGGGCGCTGGTGGGAACATTGCTCGACGCCCTTGGCGCTGCTTCGGGGCGGCCGGATGCGACCTTGGTCGCGTTCACCGCGGCATTGGCCACCGTCCTCGGGCCGGAAAAAGGGCTGCTGACGGGTGAACACGCGCGCCTCCTGGTGGAGCTCTACCTCGCGACAGACGGGGGCCGGCGGAGCTCGGCGCTGGAACCGGCTCTTCGAGCCAACCTGGAGGGCGCGCAGCGGAGCAGGGCCTTGGGTGACGCGCCCGGTGACAAGTTCCACGAGGTCATGCAGGGACTGCAGCGGCTGCAATTGATTCGGATAGGTGAGGAGCAAGAAATGCGCTGGACCGCGCTTACCTTGGTTCATCTACCGCCTGGCCAAGCTGCGGGAGACCTGACGTCGTCCCCTTTCAATTGGCATTCGCCCCCGGAAGCGGGCGGCCGATAAGCGAGGAAACTGGACTTGGACTTGACCCTGTTGGCGGGCCTAGATTGCCACGCGAAAGGTAAGCCGCGAAGGGATGGGCGGTGCGCGCGAGCGTCATATTCGCGAGTTCTGGGACCAGCTCGCGCCAAGTTGCCTCGCTTGGCTACTCTGCCGGCCGATGCCTCCAAGCTCGATTGCGGACAAGTTCAGAAAGTTGGGGCGTCTGACTCAGTCTCCGGCTTTGGCTGCAGTGCCTTCTCAGCGTCCGAAAACCTGTCGCCAATGTAGTCGTCAAGGTGCACGGCAGCAGCCTTCACTTCCGCTCCCTCGGCCTTGACTGCGGCTTCGACCTTGGTTCTGTCGGCTTTGACAGCCGCCTGTGCCATCGCAAGCGACTGCTTGCTGTGCTCTTGGCATCCCGAAGCGGCGAATGCTAGACACGTTACAGCCGCTACTTGGACCAGCTTGAATGAGTGCATACCAACCTTTCCACGGTGGCGGCATTCGAAGGCGTGAGCTGATATTTGAAGCCCACCGAAATGGCATCACCGCATCGACAGTCGATCAACGGTACCTGCGCCTTGCAACGGAGGCAACCTCAGATTGGATGATGAAAAACGCCCGATGACGGGCTGCGAACTTCGGTGCCCGCGCAGTTCAGCGCTCGTGGGCGCACCTCGGACCGTGGGACTGAGCCGCGGCTTCCAGCCCAGCCGCCCAGAGGGGTCGCGGCTCAAGTTCCCGCGCTCCAGGAGCGCTGATTTCGTTGCATCGAATGCCCGATCCGAGGCGAATTCAGGGGGCGTCTACGGAGGACCGGTCTTGGCCGAATTCCGCCGGTCAAGCTCACTTTGCAGCCTGCCCATCGCCCAGTTCGCCGGAGCCTAAAAGTTCGCCGTCGTGGTGGTGTGGTATCCGGTGAGCCTGCCGCCCTGCGTCGCCTCAGCGCCGCGTGCCTTCCGGCCCCATGCGGGCACTCGCGACGTCGCGGTATCTGCTTTCGACGTAGACGGAAGCACCATCGTGGCGCTGGTTCCGGGCGGCAACCCAGAACAAACCCTTGCCGGGCCCGTCCGAAGGTGTGGGGTGCGGGCGTTCGGCCGTGTGCAGGCGTACCATTTGATCGACGCCCCTCAAGGAGCCACAGGTTGACCTCACCCAGGCTCGACGCACTCCTGCGCCAATGCGCGTGCAGCACCGCTCCGGAAGCCGCCTTCTGGAAAGGCGTCGTCGCGAGTCTCAATGAGCCGAGCCCGAACTGGGGCCTGGATCTGCACCCTGATCGCGAGCCGGGGTCGGTGGACGCCTTCGTCTACCTGGTGGACACGAGCAGCCTCTGGCTGGCCGGCGCGGCGATTGCGCCCGGGCTGTTGACGGCGCTCTACGAAGAGCACAAAAAGCAAGGCGGCGGCGAGGGCCGCCCGAGCAGCGACCTGGTGCGTGCCGCGGCGTGCATCGCTGCGGCAAGCGGGGGCGGCGATGCAACTGCCTCACCTGAAGTCCTGGCGGCCTTCGCGAGCGCGGTGCGCGCCCTCGCCGCTTCGCCGGCCTACGCCCAGGCCCGTCAGCACGAGTGC
>NZ_JBFUCJ010000191.1:0-7154 GCF_056405295.1 Variovorax sp. P1_H2
GCCTTACCGGTCGCTTCGAGCATAGCCAACTGGGGTGTCGTCGGGAATGTCCGGTTGTGGCCGACCGTTCGAGCGGGAGGGGTGCAACCGTTGCGGACGCGCCCCTCCGTGTCAACTACGGAATCTGCGACTTCGTCGCCTTTGACGCAATCAGCTGAACCAACAATTCATCGCGTTGGCGGAGCATCCCAGGGAAATCACGGCCCTCCAGTTCGGCATCGACGCCCTGTGCAATCTGATGGATGTAGTCGTCCGTCTCCGGATACTTGCCGAGGTCGCGTGCCCATTCACGCTGGGAGGCGCCCAGATGCTGCAGCAGGTGGGTGATGCCGCCGGGCCCACCGGATGCATGCAGATTGATGAACGGGCCGAGCAACGCCCATCGCAGACCCGGGCCGTACGAGATCGCGGTGTCGATGTCTTCTACCGACGCGACGCCTCTCTGCACCAACGAGATGGCTTCCTGCCAGAGCGCCACCTGCAGGCGGTTCGCGATATGGCCCTTGACTTCCTTGTTGATGCGGATGGCCTTCTTGCCGGTCGACGCATAGAACGCCATCGCCTTGGTCACGTTCTCGACGGACGTCAGCTTGCCGCCTCCGACCTCCACCAGTGGGATGAGGTGGGGCGGATTGAAGGGGTGGCCGAGCACGATGCGTTCCGGATGCCTGGCACCCGCCTGGATGTCGCTGATAGACAAGCCGGACGAAGACGAAGCGATGATGACATCGGAATTCGCGGACGCTTCGATGGTCGCGATCAAGGCGTGTTTGACGTCCAGCCTTTCGGGGCTGCTTTCCTGGATGAAGACGGCGTCCTGCACGGCTTGCGCAACGTCCGTCGTGAAAGACAGCTTGTCCCTCGACGCGCCGTCAACCAGGCCGAGCGCCTCGACGGTTGGCCAGTACGCGTCGACCCACTCACGCAGGCGCGCCTCGGCGCCAGGGCCCGGATCGGTTGCGCTGACTTCGAAGCCCTGGGCCAGGAAGTGGGTGGCCCAGCCTGCACCAATGACGCCAGTGCCGACGACGGCAACCTTCATATTCGTTTTCTCCATGATCTCGATCGGTTCAACGCAGTGGAGGCAGGCCGATGATCTCGCGCGCTTCAGCCGGCGTCGCCGGCTCATAGCCCATCTCGCGAACCAGCCGCACGAGTCGCTCGACGAGTTGCACGTTGGTGGCCAGCACGCCTTGCTCGTAGTAGAGGTTGTCCTCGAGCCCGACGCGAACATGACCGCCCAGCAGCAGCGAGTTCATCGCTGCCGGCAGCTGCGCGGCACCGATCGCGCTGACGTTGAACACCGTCTTCGCCGGCAGGTGGTCCACCATCGTCTGCAGCAATCTTGGCGTATAGGGCAAGGCGCCCTGGAAGGCATTGGCACCGATGACGATGTTGATGAAGTGGGGAGCGTCGTCGAGGCCCTCGTTGAGCGAGCGCTGGACGTCCTGGACAATGTCCGCCAGACCGAACACCTCCCACTCGGGCTTGATGCCGCGTTCCTTCATCATTCCGGCAATCTGGCGGATCCACGTGGGCGGCGTCGCCACCAGGATCTCCTTGCCGCCGAAGCTCGCGATGACCGTCTGCGCATCGAGCGTGCACATTTCCACGCCTTCGCCTTGCATGCCTTTCAGGCGCTCCTCCCACTGGATTTCCCACAAGCCGTTGGGGAGCTCGCGCACCATGTCCCCGTTGATGCCGCCACCCGTCGAGTTGTTCAGGATGATGTCGCACTTGTCTCGGATCAAGCGGTTGATGCGGGTGTAGATCGACGGCTCGCAGGTCGCTTCGTCGTCGGAACGGCGCGCATGCACGGCCACCAGGCTGGCACCGGCGTTGTAGCAACGGTAGGTGTCATCGGCGATCTCCTGCGGCTGCGTCGGCAGGTTCGGGTTCATCTTCTTGGTGGCCATGCCGCCGGTCGGGGCAATGGTCACGATGATTTTGGGCTTGCTCATGGTTCGGGTCTCGAGTGAAGGGAAGTGAGGAGGAATCGGGTGGTTGCGTGCGGCTAGTGGCCTGCGGCGTCACCTGCGGTACCGACGCGCACGGCACTCTTGGGCAGGGCAATCAGGATCGTGAGTCCGCCGACGATCACCAGTGCGGTCAAGGCGCCCAGGCCCATCTGGATGCTGCCGGTGACGCTCTTGATCCAGCCGATCACCGTCGGGCTGACAAAGCCTCCCAGGATGCCCAGCGAGCTGATCACGGCGATGCCGGTCGCCGCGGCTTCGCGACTCAGGTAGGTCGGCGGGATCGACCAGAACAGCGAGCCGCCGCCGAAGATGAAGAACGCCGCGATGCACAACAGCACCATCACCGGCGCGAAGCTCGTGCCAAGGAAAGAGGTGGCAAACAACGCGGCGGCGCCCACGACCAGCGTTCCACCGACGTGCCAGCGACGTTCCTTGAACCGGTCGGAACTGCGGCTGATCACCAGCACGCCGATGGCGCCGAAGATGTAGGGCACGGCGGTGATCCAGCCGATCGCCCCGATGTTCGAGATGCCAAGGCTCTTGATCATCGTCGGCAGCCAGAACGTGACCGTGTAGACCGCGCAGGCGCAGCAGAAATAGACGAAGGCCAGCACGTAGGTCTTCGGGTCTGCCAGCGCGGCGGCCAGCTTGCCGTGGTGGCCGGGCTTCTGGTCGACCTTGTGGTCGGCATCGAGCACCGACTGCACGAGCGCCTTTTCGCGGTGGTCCAGCCAGGATGCCTCGGCCGGCTTGTTCGGCAGCAGGCGAAAGAGCAGGAACCCCAGCAACACGGTCGGCAGCCCTTCGACGATGAACAGCCACTGCCAGCCGTGCATGCCGCCGAGGCCTTCCATGCCCCCCATGATCATTCCTGACAGAGGGCCGCCGAGCACGCCCGTGATCGGCATGCCGAACAGGAACAGCCCGGTCACGCGGCCGCGGCGGTGGCTCGGATACCAGTACGTGAGGTACAGGATGATGCCGGGGAAGAAGCCGGCCTCGAACACGCCCAGCAGCAGCCGGATGCCGTAGAACTGCCAGGGCTCGGTGACGAAGGCCGTGGCGGCGGAGGTCAGGCCCCACAGCACCATGATGCGCAGGAACGTGAGGCGCGCGCCGATCTTCTCGAGCAGCAGGTTGCTGGGTACTTCGAACAGCAGATAAGTGACGAAGAAGATGCCGGCGCCCAACCCGTAGACCGCGTCGGAGAAAGCCAGATCCTGCTTCATCTGAAGCTGGGCGTAGCCGATGTTGATGCGGTCGAGAAAGGCGAAGATGTAGGCGATCAGCACGATCGGCATCACCCGCCAGCTGATCTTGCGGTAGACCTTGTCTTCGGTAGAGCGCAGCGGTGGTGCTCGGTAGATGTCTGCGACCCCGTCGACCGCTGACGTTGCGTGGTTCATTGCGTGTGTCCTTGTGATGGCGCCATGCCAAGACACGCATCATTCCGGGCGGAACGCATTGACGCAGTCGATGCGCCGACAGTTGAAATAAGGGTAAACACGGGCTGCGCCGCGCGCCCCTCGAAACGCCTACTGCGCGAGTTTCTGCAGACTGGGCAAGTCGAGCACGACGATGCCGCCGTACTCGCTTTGCACGAGTCCGGCACTCTTGAAGCGCGTCAAGGCGCTGTTGCAACTCTGGCGCGAAACGGCGGCGAGATTTGCGAGTTCCTCCTGCGACAACTGCAGATGCCGCTCGCCCCGTGGATTCAGCAGAGGATGCACCATGCCCACAAGCGCGCGTGCCACCTGGTTGTCGGTGTCGAGCAGGCCATGCGCCGCGTAGTTGCCCATGAACCAATGCAGCCGATCATTGACCTGCGTCAGCAGGAAATCATTGAACGACGGCCGGTGGTGGCGCAGCCATTCGAAGGTGTCGAACGGTATCTCCGCGACCCGGCTGTAGCGCRGCGCGACGAGGTCCGACTGGCGCGGCTCATTGCGAATCAGGGTGCCCTCGCCGAACCAGCTGCCCACCGATTGGCCGCCCAGGGTCACGGTTCGCCCGTCGGGCGCGGTGATGGCCCACTTGATCAACCCTTCGAGAACGCCATACCAGGCGTGCTGCCGTTCGCCCTGATGGCTGAGCGAATCGCCCAGCGCCACCGCGCGCTCCGACGCATCGCTGCGCACCTGTGCCCGTGCAGGCTCGTCAAGCGCCATGAACCACGCCGACTGCCCCAACAGTTCGTCGAGGGTGAGTGAAGTCGCATGCGTGCGTTGGGGTCGGGCCATCCATGTCTCCTGGGGAGCGGCATGCCGACCGTCGCGCATGTCACGAAAGAACAAGGGAAAACCCTGATCTCGAGTGTCGATGCATCGACTGTGCGTCTTCGAGCCGCCAACAACAATCATCCCATTCGCAACAGGAGCTTGAAACCCATGAGCAAGACCATCGTCTACGGCATCGACGTCCAGTTCGGCGACTGCGATCCCGCAGGCATTGTCTTCTTCCCCAACTACTCGCGATGGATGGATGCTGCATCGCATCACTACTTCACTGCTTGCGGGCTGGCGCCGTGGCGAGCGATGGCGGAGTTGCCGGGCTGCGTCGGCGCGCCGCTGCTGGAAATCCACAACCGCTTTTTTACCTCGGTCACCTACGGCGAGCGCATCGACATCCAAACCAGCATCGAGGAGTGGCGAGGCAAGGTCTTCATCCAGCTCCATCGCGTGATGCGTGGCAACGAGCTGATCTGCGAAGGGCGGGAAACGCGTGCGCTGTGCGTGCGGGACGACAGCGGCAGGCTCAAGGCGGTGCCCGTGCCCGACTTCATCCGTGCCGCCTGTGCCTGAACAACTGCGGCGTGCCAGCATCCAACAAGGCGTTGCGCACCCGTCATCCACGACCATCTTCACGAGGCAAACAACCATGAACACATCAATCGCTCTGGAGGCAACATGCAGTTCTATCTGAATGGCTACGCGCCCGGCGACCCCGACATCGCCAAGGAGAAGCTCCCTGACACAGTCGACGTTCTTGTCATCGGCAGTGGGCCCGCAGGGGCGTTGCTGGCCGCACAGCTGTCGAACTTTCCCAACATCAGCACGCGACTGGTCGAACGCCGCAGTGGCGCGCTGCAGGTCGGTCAGGCGGACGGCATCGCCTGCCGCACGGTTGAAATGTTCGAGGCCTTCGGTTTGGGGCAGAAGCTCATGCGCGAGGCCTATTGGGTGAACGAGACCGTCTTCTGGCGTCCGTCGAAGCAGGATCGCTCCCGAATCGAGCGCACGGGCCGCATCCAGGACACCGAGGATGGCTTGTCGGAGTTCCCGCATCTCATCGTCAACCAGGCCCGCCTGCAGCAGTATCTGCTCGACTACATGCGCATGTCGCCGACGCGGCTCGAGGCCAACTACGGACTGGAGTTCGTCACCCTCAAGGTCGAACCCGAAGGCGAGCACCCGGTCGTGGTCACGCTGCGCGATGTGGGCAAGGGATCGGAATCCACCGTTCGCGCCAAGTACGTGGTTGGCTGCGACGGTGCGCACAGCCGGGTGCGCGAATCGATCGGGGCTGTGCCGCGCGGCGACTTCGCCAACCACGCCTGGGGCGTCGTGGACATGCTGGCCGTCACCGACTTCCCGGACATCCGGCTCAAGGCCGCCATCCAGTCCGCGGACGAGGGCAACATCCTGCTCATCCCCCGGGAAGGCGGATACATGGTGCGGCTCTATGTCGACCTCGGCGACATCGATCCGAACAAGCGCGAAGCCTTCCGTGACATCACCCAGGAGAAGGTCCTCGAGACCGCCCGGCGCGTGCTGCACCCGTATACGCTCGACGTGAGAAGCGTGGTGTGGTTCGCGGTGTACCAGGTCGGCCAGCGCGTCACCGACCGGTTCGACGACGTACCGGAGGACCAGGTCGCAACCCGTCTGCCGCGCGTCTTCATCGCCGGCGACGCCTGCCACACGCACAGCGCGAAGGCCGGGCAGGGCATGAACGTCTCGATGCAGGACACGTTCAACCTCGGTTGGAAACTCGCCTCCGTTCTCGATGGACGCGCCGGGCCGGAACTGCTGCGCACCTACTCCGCCGAGCGCCACGCGATTGCCCAGGGGCTCATCGACTTCGACAAGGAGTGGTCGAAGATCATGGCGTCGCCACCGAAGGATCCGAGCCGCCCGGAACTCGGAGGTGTCGACCCGCAAGAGCTTCAGGCTTACTTCGTAAAGTCGGGACGTTACACGGCAGGTGTTGCGACGCACTACGCGCCGACGACGGTACTGACAGCCGAGGCGATCCACCAGGATCTCGCCAAGGGATTCACGATCGGAACGCGTTTCCACTCGGCTCCCGTCGTGCGCCTCGCCGACGCCAAGCCGGTGCACCTCGGTCATGCGGCCCGTGCCGATGGCGCCTGGCGCGTCTACGCGTTCGCCGACGCCGGCGGCGAGCGGCTGCGCGACCTCACCGCCTATTTGTCGGAATCGCCAGACTCGCCGGTCCGCCGCTTCACGCCCACGGGCGCTTACATCGACAGCGTCATCGACGTTCGCGCGGTCTTCCAGCAGGGACACCTCGATCTCAAGGTGGAGGAACTGCCTTCCATCCTGATGCCGCGCAAGGGGTGCTTCGGTCTCATCGACTACGAGAAGACCTATTGCCCTGACCTCAAGAAGGGCTCCGACATCTTCGATCTGCGCGGCATCGACCGCGAGAAGGGTGCGATGGTCGTCGTGCGTCCTGACCAGTACGTTTCGAACGTGCTTCCGCTGGACGCGCATGACGAACTCGCTGCCTTCTTCGGCCAGTTCCTGCTCGATCGTCACTAGGCTGGGCGAGGGAGCGGCGGGCTATGTCCGCAACTTTGAAAACGGCGCTCGTAAGCCGTTGATTTTGTTGGCCCCGCAAGCGTGACAACCTTGGAGAAACTCAACTGTGAGTCGCCGGCCAAGCCGCCGATGCTCAAACCGATTACGATGGCGTCCCACATAAGGCCTCCCGCTGCCACTGGGGTGGCACAGGCACACAGCATCGCGCGGCCCCTCGACAAGCGGTTGACCCTCCGCAAAACAGGTGCTCAGTCCTTGATCGCAGTCAAGGCCGCGCGGCCGAACCATCCCAGAATATCCGTTGAACGCTCCCCTCTTGACGCTCGTGGAGGTGATACATGGACGACGAAATCAGAAGGAAGATCCTGGCGCTGCTGGATCAGCATCGAAT
>NZ_JBFUCJ010000192.1:0-7092 GCF_056405295.1 Variovorax sp. P1_H2
GGATCCGCATGAGCATCGTCTGGACCATTCTGATCGGCTTCGTCGCGGGCCTGGTGGCACGCGCGATCAAGCCCGGCGACGACTCGGCCGGTTTCATCGTCACCACCCTGATCGGCATCGCCGGCTCGCTGATCGCGACCTACGTCGGCCAGGCCATGGGCTGGTACACGGCGGGCCAGGGCGCCGGCTTTATCGCCTCGGTGGTCGGCGCCATCGTGCTGCTGTTCCTCTACGGCCTGGTCAAGCGCAAGGGCTGACCCTGCGCAGGGCGCGCGCATGCCGGTCCGCAAGGCGCGCAGCCGCCACCACCACCACGTCTACGTGGTCGAACTCGATGACCGGGTCTGGAACGTGGCGCGCTTCCGGCGCGCCAACCCCGACTACCGCCTCGGCATGCCCTTCGTCTATGTCGGCATGACCGGGCTCGATCCCGATGTGCGCTTCGACAAGCACAAGGCCGGCATCCAGGCCAACGGCTTCGTGCGCGACCACGGCCTGCGGCTGCTGCCGGCGCTGTACGCGATGTACAACCCGATGCCCTACGAGGCCGCGCGCGAGATGGAGGTCGAGCTCGGCATCGCGTTGCGCGAGGCCGGCTACGGAGTCTGGCAAGCCTGAGCGCGTTCAGGGCCCGGCAGATGCCTCGCCAATGCGGCGCAGCGTCTTGAGGGCACGGTAGACCACCACCCGGTCTTCCGGACTGAGCTGGCGGATCACGGCCGCCTGCCGTTGCCGCGCCAGCGGGATGATCTGCTCGTAGAGGGCCTGCCCGAGCGGGCTGATCCGGCAGGTCTGCCATTTGCGCGTGCCTTGCTGTTCGGCGTGCAGCGACAGCAGTCCGCGGCCCTCGAGCAGGCGCAGCGTCCGGCTGACCTGTGCCTTGTCGGCCGCGGCGCGCACCACCAGCTCCATGAAGGGCAGTTGCCGCGCCTCGGCCAGCACCGACAGCATGCGCCACTCGGACACCGTCAGGCCGGCCTGCTCGGCGTAGGGCACGGTGATCGCGCGCCGCAGCGCATTGCTGGCGTGACTCAACATGGTGGTCAGGAAGTCGTCGATCGCCAGGTTGGCGCCGCTTTCCTCGAGCCCCTCCCAGGGCGACTCGGCGCTCTCGCGCCCGGCGGCAGGCAAGGGCAGGGTGTCTTCTTCTTTGGTGGGGTCCATGGTCATGGCGGGCGCAGGCGCACGCGGCAAGGTCGACGGGCGAATCGTCTCATTGAATGCGGGATAGGGCGGGTCCACTGCATGTTGGTTGATTTGTCAATAAGCCATTGTGCCAAGTTGATTAGTCAACCAAAATTGCAAAAAATACAGACTGGCGTTTCGTTAATGGACAAATGTTTCGCATATGAAACGTCAAATCTGCATTCCCGCCCTCAACGCCCCTCGATGGAGCCCCTCCGATGAAATCCGACCGCCGACTGTTCGTCACTGCCGCCATCGCAGGCGTCCTCAGCATGTCCTTGGGCGCGGTGCAGGCCGAGACCGCCGCCTACCCGTCCAAGCCGATCACCGTGGTGGTCTCCTACCCGCCGGGCGGCGACACCGACGCCATCGCGCGTTTGTTCGGCGACAGGCTGTCGCAGCGCCTGAAGCAGCCGGTGATCATCGAGAACAAGCCGGGCGCCGGCGGCGCGCTGGGCAACAACTACGTCGGCCGGGCGCCGGCAGACGGCTATACGCTGCTGTTCACGCCCAACCCGTTCACCACCGCGCCGCTGGTGATGAAGCTGTCGCCGAGCGCGGGCTACGACGTGCTGCACGGCTTCGAGCCGATCATCAAGACGGCGGTGCAGCCGCTGGTGCTGGTCGCGAATCCGGCCGCCGGCGTGAAGTCGGTCCCCGAGATGGTCCAGAGCGCGAAGGGCGGCAAGGCGCTCAGCTACGCCAGCCCCGGCGCCGGCTCGCCGATGCACATCCTCGGCGAATGGCTCAACCGCGAGGCCGGCGTCAAGATCACCCACGTGCCCTACCGCGGCGTCGGCCCTTCGGTGACCGACGTGGTCGCGGGTCACGTCGACACCGCCTGGGTCACGTTCGGGCCGGTGACGCAATACATCCAGCAGGGCCGGCTGGTGCCGCTGGCGATCGGCGACGCCCAGCGCTCGAAGCTGGCGCCCAGCGTGCCGACGCTGGTGGAGGCCGGCTACAAGGACGTGGTGGTCGGCGCCTGGAACGGCTTCTTCGCCCCGAAGGGCACGCCGGCCGAAGTGGTGAAGCTGCTCAACACGCAGTTCAACGAGATCCTCAAGTCGCCCGAAGTGGTCGAGAAACTCGCTACCTTCGGCGCGCTGCCGGTGGGCGGCGCGCCGGAACTGCTCGGCACGACCAACGCCTCCGACTACGAGGTGATGGGCAAGGTGATCCGCGACCTGGGCGTGTCGGCCGAATAGGCCGGCGAGCGAACGCATGACAGCCGGAACGACTCAGACCGACGCCGGGCCGCCCCAAGGCGGTCTGCGCCCCCTCGGGGGGCAGCGACCCACACGCAGTGGGGGAGCGTGGGGGCCTCAGACCGACGCCGGGCCGCCCCAAGGCGGTCTGCGCCCCCTCGGGGGGCAGCGACCCACACGCAGTGGGGGAGCGTGGGGGCCTGCCCATTCGACCCTGGGGCAGGACGTGCCGCAGGTCACTGCGCGCGCCAAGGTGCTGGGGCGCGCGCAGTACGCCGGCGATCTCAAGGTCGCCGGCATGCTGCATGGCGCGGTGCTGCGCAGTCCCTACCCGCACGCGCGCATCGCCGCCATCGACACTTCGGCGGCGCTGGCGCTGCCGGGCGTGAAGGCGGTGCTGACCGGTGCCGCCGCGCCGCGCGCGATGTGGGGTGTGCATCACAAGGAGCGCCGCATCCTGGCCGAGGGCGTGGTGCGCTTCGCCGGCGAGGAGGTGGCCGCGGTGGCCGCCGCGAGCGAAGAGATCGCGCGCGACGCGCTCGACCGCATCCAGGTCGAGTACAAGGAGCTGCCCGCGATCCTGACGCCCGAGGAGGCGCTCGACGAGGAAGCGCCGGGCGTGCATCCGGGGCGCAACAACGTCTCGCACGAGATCCGCTTCGAGCGCGGCGACGCCGATGCCGGCTTCGCCTCGGCCGACTTGGTGCACGAGGCCACGTACAGCACGCACGCGCAGTACCCCGGCTACCTGGAGCCGATGGCCACGGTCGCGGCACTCGAGCCCGACGGCCGGCTGGTGGTCTGGACCTCGACCCAGTCGGTGACGCAGGCGCGGCTGCGGCTGGCGGCGGCACTCGAGATGCCGATCTCGCGCATCCGGGTGCACCAGGCGACCACCGGCGGCGGCTTCGGCGGCAAGCTGGTCGAAGACGCGAACAACCTGATCGCCGGGCTGCTGACGCTCAAGACCGGCAAGCCGGTGCGGCTGGTCAACAACCGGCTCGAGGACTTTCTTGCGGCGCCCTCCAGCGTGCCGGAGCGCATCACGCTCAAGCTCGGCATGACCCGCGCCGGGCTGATCGTCGCGAAAGAGGTTCGCATCGTGGCCGACTGCGGCGCCTACAGCGGCCTCGCGGCCGAGGTCATGCACGTGAGCGCGATGCGCAGCGACAACATGCACCGCAACCCGAACGTGCGCTCGCACGCCACGCTGGTCTACACCCACACGCCGCCGCACGGCGCCTTCCGCGGTTTCGGCGGCTCGCAGATGCTGTTCGCGCTCAACAGCCACATCCACACGATGGCCGAGCAGTTGGGGCTCGATCCGGTCGCGATCCACAAGCTCAATGCGATCGGTGCCGGCGAGACCTCGATCCATGGCTGGCAGATCGGCAGCACCGGCCTCGAGGAATGCATCGACCAGGCGATCGATGCCATCGACTGGAAAAACAAGCGCGCGGCAGCCAAGTCCACCGGGGCCCGGCGCCGCGGCGTCGGCATGGCCGCGGCGATGCACGTCAGCGGCAACCGCACCATCGGCAACTGGGACGGTTCGACGGTGGTCGTCAAGGTCAACGAAGATGGCCGGGTCTTCATCCACAGCGGCGAAGCCGACGTGGGCCAGGGCGCGATGACGATGCTGAGCCAGGTGGTGGCGCACGAACTCGACATTCCGCTGGCCCACACGCACGTGGTGCCGCCCGACACCGACACCTCGCCGATCGCGATCGGTTCGCTGGCCTCGCGCGTCACCATCGCCGGCGGCAACGCGGCGATCGTGGCCGCGCGCATGGCGCGCGACAAACTCGTCGCGCTGGCCGCGACCCGGCTCGAACTGCCCGCCGAGCAGCTCGAATGCGCCGGTGGCGCGGTGCGCGTCATTGCCGAACCGGCGCGTTGCTGCACCCTGGCCGAACTGGCGCGCCTGCATGTCTGGCGCCACGGCGGCGAAGGCCTGCAGGTCAGCGGCAGCTGGGACGCCCGCACGCAGATGCACGACGACCAGGTCTACGGCAACATCGCGCCGGCCTACTCCTTCGCGGCCCAGGCGGTCGAGGTCGAGGTCGACACCGAGACCGGCCAGGTCACGGTCGTCGACAGCTTCGTCTCCGACGACTGCGGCAAGGCGCTGAACCCGCTGGCGATCCACGGCCAGACCCACGGCGCCACCGTGCAGGCGATCGGCTGGGCGCTCTACGAGCATCTCCAGCTCGAGGGCGGCCGCATCGCCAACGGCAACTTCGCCGACTACACGATGGCCACCATCGACGCCGTGCCGATGCTGCGCGGCGGCATCGTCGAGTCGAACGATCCGAACGGCCCCTACGGTGCCAAGGGCGCCAGCGAGACCGCGATCCTGCCCGGCGCGCCGGCGATCGCCAACGCTGTGTACGACGCCGTCGGCGTGCGCATCCACGACCTGCCGATCACGCCCGAGAAGGTGCTCGCAGGCCTGCGCGAACTGCAAGGAGCGCGTGATGCGTGATTTCGATTTCCTGCAACCGGCTTCGGTCGACGAAGCCAGCCGCATGCTGGCCGACCTCGGCGACGACTGCCGCGTGATGGCCGGCGGCAGCGCGCTCATGCTGGCGATGCGCCAGCGCATGCTGACGCCGACCCACATCGTCTCGATCGCGAGGCTGGAGGCGTTGCGCGGCATTTCCTTCGATGCGCGCGAAGGCCTGCGCATCGGCGCCCTGTCGCGCCACTGCGACGTCGCGCGCTCGCCGCTGGTGCAGCGGCACTACCCGATGCTGGCCGCGATGGCGGCGCAGGTGGCGAACCCGCAGGTGCGCCACCAGGGCACGATCGGCGGCAACCTCTGCTATGCCGACCCGGCCACCGATCCGCCGAGCTGCCTGATGGCGCTCGACGCCCGGGTCACGCTGGGCAGTTCGCGCGGCGAGCGGGTGCTCGGCATGGAAGAGTTCCTGGTCGACTACTACGTCACGGCCATCGCGCCCGACGAGGTGGTGCTCGACATCCGCGTGCCCACGCCGCCGACCGATGCCGCCGGCCGCTACACCCGCTTCCGGCGCACCGCGGCCGAGCACCGGCCGCTGGTCAACGTCGCGCTGTCGGTGCGCCGCAGCGGCGCCCGCTGCCATGAAGCCCGGCTGGTGGTCGGCGCCTCGACGCCGATCCCGGCCCGCGTGGCGCGGGCCGAAGCTTTCCTGGCCGGCAAGACCGTGAACGCCGAGGTGGCGGCCGAGGCCGCCGACATCGCCAGCGCGGACATCCTCGCGGTGTCGGATTCGCGCGGCGACGAGGCCTATCGCCGCGACATGGTGCGGGTGGTGGCCCGGCGCACCATCGCCCAGCTGTTCGACCTGGCCATCGACGGAGACAAGCAATGAGCAAACATCGGATCGCGGTGACCGTCAACGGCGAAGCGCAAACCATGGAGGTGCCGGCGCGGCGCCTGCTGTCGGACTTTCTGCGCGACGACCTGCACCTCACGGGCACCAAGCGCGGCTGCGAGACCGGCACCTGTGGCGCCTGCTCGGTGATCGTCGATGGCGAGGTGCTCAAGTCCTGCCTGTCGCTGGCGGTGCAGGCCGACGGCTGCCGCATCACGACGGTCGAGGGCCTCGCCAATGGCGACGCCCTGCACCCGCTGCAGCAGAGCTTCATGCAATGCGGCGGCCTGCAATGCGGCTACTGCACCCCCGGATTCCTGATGGCCTCGTGCGCGATGCTGGCCCGGAACCCTGACCCGACGGTGGACGAAGTGCGCCACGGCCTCAGCGGCAACCTGTGCCGCTGCACCGGCTACACGCAGATCGTCGAGTCCGTCATCAACGCCGCGGAGAAGATGCGTGGAAATTGAAAAAACGATGACGGTCGCCGCGCCCGCGGCCCAGGTCTGGCAGATGCTGCTCGATCCCAACGTGATGGGCAGCTGCGTGCCCGGCATGCAGTCGATCGAGGTGGTCAGCGACGTCGAGTACATCGCCCGGATCCACGTCAAGATCTCCTTCATCAGCGCCAAATTCAAACTCCGCACGACCATCGTCGAGCAGCGGGCGCCGCACTACCTGCGCTGCGAGGGCACCGGCGAGGACGCCTCGGTCGCCAGCTCGCTGAAGCAGCAGAGCGAACTCTTCCTGGCCGAACTGCCCGACGGGCGGACCGAGCTGCGCATGAAGGTCAAGGTCGACGTGCTCGGGCGGCTCGGCAGCTTCGGGCTCAGCGTCATGAAGACCAAGGCCGACCGGATGTGGGAGGAGTTCGGCCAGAACCTGGTGGCGCGGCTGGAAGGCGGCCCGGTGGCCGCTGCGCCTGCGCGGCCGGTCCCTGCCGCTGCACCGGCGCGCCAGGCTGCGGCGGCCGCCGTCGCGGCGGCACCCGCAGTGCCCACCGCGCCGGCACCTGTATCCGCGCCGGATTCGGCACCCCTCCCGACGCCACTCGCGCCGCGCGCTGCGACGGCACCGACCCTGCACCTGGCACCGCCCCGCGGCTGGTGGTCGCGCCTGGTCAACGGCCGCACCGCGGACGGCCGCCACATCCACGTGGAACTGCGGCGCGGCGACATCGCGCTCAAGGTCGACTGGCCGGTCGAAGCCTCGGCCGACTGTGCCGCCTGGCTGCGCGAGCTGGCGAAGTAGCCGCCGGCACCCCGCCCGCGCAGGGGGTCAGGAATAGGTGATCCAGCCTTCGTACGCCGGGCCGTCGAGGTGCGGCAGCGTGTTGTAGG
>NZ_JBFUCJ010000193.1:0-7090 GCF_056405295.1 Variovorax sp. P1_H2
GCCCCAAGGCGGCCTGCGGCCCCCTCGGGGGGCAGCGAGTACACGAAGTGACGGAGCGTGGGGGTCAGTCAGGCCGGCGCCGGGCCGCCCCAAGGCGGCCTGCGGCCCCCTCGGGGGGCAGCGAGTACACGAAGTGACGGAGCGTGGGGGTCAGTCAGGCCGGCGCCGGGCCGCCCCAAGGCGGCCTGCGGCCCCCTCGGGGGGCAGCGAGTACACGAAGTGACGGAGCGTGGGGGTCAGTCCCTTGTCGCGCGGCGCTGGACGCAGGCGATGTAAGCCTCGCCGTCGGGCGGACGGCCTGCGCGCTGGCTCTCCCACATCATCTGGCCCAGGCACTCCATGGCCTCGTGGTGGGCATCGAGCAGCGAGTCGCGGCGCGCCGCCAGCAGCTCGACCGCCTGGCGGATGCCGCGCGGCTGGTCGATCGAGCACTGCTCGCTGATCGACAGGTGCATCGACAGGTGCAGGAAGGGGTTCTCGCGCCCGTCCTTGCCGTCGTAGACGTGTGCCACTGCGGCGTCGGCGTCGGCCAGGTCGGCGTGGTATTCGGGGTGCTCGTCGATCCAGCGGCTGGCGATGATCTCGAGCGCTTCCATCGGCTCGCCGCGGCGGCTCTTGGCGAAGACGTCGCAGAAGAAGCGACGTACTTCCTCTTGGGAGGGATTGAACATCCGCCGAGATTAGCACCGGCCCCCCACATCCGTCGCCGTGCCGCTACATTGCTGGGCCATGGACCGACTCGAAAACATAGAGACATTCGTACGCGTCGCGCAGACCCAGAGCTTCGCCGAGGCCGCGCGGCAGATGCGGGTGTCGAAGTCGGTGGTGACCAGCCGCGTGAAGCAGCTCGAGGACCACGTCGGCGCGCCGCTGTTCCATCGCAGCACGCGCGTGGTGCGGCTCAGCGACGTCGGCCAGGCCTTCCTGCGCGACTGCACCGAGCTGGTCGGCCGGGCCAACGACATCATGGACCAGATGCGCGATGCCAAGGCCGGGCCCACCGGCACCTTGCGCGTCCATGCGTTGACCGGCTTCGTGCTGGGCCACTTTGCGGCCCTGCTGCGGGCCTTCCAGGTCAGCTTTCCCGACATTCACCTGGAGCTGATCGTCAGCGATGCGGTGGTCGACCCGGTCAAGGCCGGCGTGGATTGCGCACTGCAGATCTTTCCGGCCGCGTCCACCGAACTGGTGTCGCGGCCGCTGTTCCCGGTCCGACGGGTGTTCTGCGCCACGCCCGAGTACCTGCGCGCGCACGGCACGCCGGCGAGTCCGCGCGAGCTTCACAAGCACACGCTGGGTCTCTATTCGGGCTACCCGACGCGGGACCGCTGGACCTTCCACCACGCCGGCGAGCAGGTGACCCTGTACATGAGCGCCGCCCTGCTGACCAACAGCGTGCATCTGCTGCGCGAGTACGCCATGGAGCATGCCGGCATCGTCTGCCTGCCGACGCTGGTGGCCGGCGACCCGATCCTGCGCGGCGAGCTGCAGGTGGTGCTGCCGGAGCACCAGCTGTCGTCCTTCTCTCTCAGCGCGGTCTATGCGGAAACCTCGCGCAATGCGTTCAAGCTCCGGCTCTTCATCGAGCACCTCACGGCGGCTTTCGCGAAGGTGCCGCCGTGGGACGCGGCGATGATCGAGCGGGGCTTGCTGCCGGCCGGGCTGATTGCGGACGGTTAGGGCCTGTTAACGCTATTTCCGGAGATCGCGTTGCCCGGCCAAGGGGCTGGATGCAAGGCGCGCGTGCGCAGCAAGGCTTTCGCCTTGCAAGCGCGGGCAACGCCGCAGACGGCCCCTTGGCCGGGCAACCCGCAGGGAAGGGCTGCCAAGGCACGCCGCTCGGCGTTGCACTCCTTGCGTGTGCCAACGCACACGCGGCGTCGCGCGCCTTGATCGGCCCGCCTTGGCAGCCCTTCGCGACTCCGGAAATAGCGTTAACAGGCCCTAACGAATCGATTGCGGGTAAACCCTGCGCATTGACCGGACTTGCCGAACAATGCGGCCCGGATTTGAGGTCTACCGGAGCCGCCCGCCGTTTCTTAAAGTGCAGACACCGCAGCCCATCGCTGCACTGTCCGGCACCTGAGGAGACAACCCATGACCGCTGCCTACCAGACCCGCTTCGGGTCGCTCAAGCATTTCGAGAAAGGCCACGTCGAGCCGATCGACGACGACGTCCGCCACTACGCGATGTCGAACTGCTTCGACATCGCCAGCAGGAGCAAGCCCTACGAGAAGGTGGTGTTCGGCCAGAACCAGATCTACGTGCTGGAGACGCTGCGCGCGGAAGGCACTTCGCCCTGGTACACCAGCGCCCACGACGAGTTCGCGCTGGTGATGGACGGCGAGGTCGAGGTCCACCTGGTCAAGCTCGAGGCCAGCCAGACCGTGGCCGATGAGCAGAAGAACGGCGCGGTGCTCGTGAAGGGCGAACCGAAGGGCCCGAAGATGGGCTGGATGAAGCTCTCGCGCGGCCACCAGGGCCTGTTGCCGAAGAACACCGCCTACCAGTTCCGAACCGCCGGTGAGCCGGGCGTGATCGTGCTGCAGACCTGCAAGGGCGATCTGTCGATCGAGAAGTGGGCAGACATCTGCCAGTCGCACTGAGCCACCGAGGAGCCACACCATGAACGCACCCGCAGAACTCGCCAAGGTGATCGCGTCGCAGCCCGACGCCACGCTCGGCTACAAGGATTTCTCTCTCGGCAGCTTCGGCTTCCGCCGCGACGAGTACTTCGCCCACATCACCTGGAAGACCCGCGACGGCCGCCCGATGAGCCACACGATGGACGTCGGCAACTACCTGCGCGCCCTGATGCGCGACGTCGCCTGGGGCTTCTTCTACGGCTGGGTCAATTTCGACGACGTGGTCGGCACGGTCAACCACTACCAGTCGGTCGACCTCTATGCCGGCAGCTTCAACGGCACCATGAAGGACGCCGGCATCGACCTGCTGGAGAACTTCCCGACCGCCCAGATCCGCGCCACCTTCGAGGCCATGCTCGACGACTGGACCAACGAGAGCTTCGATCCGTTCTCGGCGCCGCAGGAAACCGGCTCGCCCTACGGCCGCAAGAAGGGCAACAACACAGCCAAGATCACCCGGGCGCGCGAACTCGCGACGCGCTGTGTCGGCCTCAAGGGCGACCTCGATCTGCGCAGCGATGCGCGCGGCGCACCGGTCAACCGGGCCTTCGCCGACGTCGACCAGGCGCAGCCCGAGTTGCATCCCGAGCCCGGCTTCGAGAACGAAGTCCACGCCTTCAATCTCTTCGGCTTCCTGAGCCGCTCGCAGGTGACCTGGAACCCGAGCTTCACCTCGGTCGTCAAGCACAGCTACATGTGCCCGACCACCGAGGAGCACATCCTGCCGATCATCCACGGCAACGACCGCGTCGAGTGGTTCTTCCAGATGACCGACGAGATCCACTGGGACTGCGGCGACAAGAACACCGGCCGGCCGATGGCGCGCGTGATCATGAAGGCCGGCGACATGGCCGCCATGCCGGCCTACTGCCGCCACCAGGGCTTCAGCCCCAAGCGCTCGATGCTGCTGGTCTGGGAGAACGGCTCGCCCAGCCTGGTCTACGAGATCCAGAAGGGCGAGAGCCCGGAGATCCCGGTCCAGTTCTAGAACCGAACCCGAGGCCGCGCGAAGACCGCGCGGCGTTCGCTGCGAGCAACCCTGAACACGGCAGCCGCGACCGGCCGCATCGCGGCGCGGCGCGATGCCGCTCGACGACCCGCGTGGAACCAGCGAAGAAGGAGATACATCATGGCCCTCACCCGTCAAACCATGACCGACGAGCAACGCAAGTCGGTGGCCCTCGAATACCTCAAGGCCTACGACAACGGCGGCGTCACCTCCACCGGCGGCTCGATCCTCGACCTGTTCGCCGACGACGCGCAGGTCTACTTCCCCAAGTGGGGGCTGGCGACCGGCAAGGAGCAAATCGGCAAGCTGTTCGGCGAGGTCGGCAGCCGCGGCAAGTCCATCCGCCACGACTACGCGGGCTTCAACTGGATCTTCTCGGGCTCCGACCTGTTCGCGTGCGAAGGCACGAGCCATGGCGAGCACGCGGACGGTCCCTGGCGTGCCGGCGTGCCCGAATGGGGCGCCGGTCGCTGGTGCGATGTCTTCGAGGTCCGCGACTGGCTGATCCAGCGCTGCTTCATCTACCTGGACCCCGACTACGCCGGAAAAGACACGGCGCGCTACCCCTGGCTGGCCGGCCAGACCCAATGACCATTGCAACGAAACGGCACGGAGCCCGTCCATGACCCTCGCAGACATCCAGCAGGCCGCCGGCCTGAAGACACCCATCCGGCGCCAGCTCTTCATCGACGGGCGCTTCGTCGAGGCGGAATCGGGCGAGACGCTGGCGACGCTGAACCCGCACGACAACTCGACCATCGCCGACGTGGCGCTGGCCGGCAAGGCCGATGTCGACAAGGCGGTGGCTGCCGCGAAGCGCGCCTTCCCGGCCTGGAGCCGCATGGCGGCTGCCGATCGCGGGCGCATCCTGCTCAAGCTCGCTGACCTGATCGAGGCCAACGGCGAAGAGCTCGCGCGCCTCGAATCGCTCGACACCGGCCATCCGATACGCGATTCGCGCAAGCTCGACGTGCCGCGCACCGCGGCCTGCTTCCGCTACTTCGGCGGCATGGCCGACAAGTTCCAGGGCGAGACTATTCCCGTCGAGGCCGGCTTCCTCAACTACACGCTGCGCGAGCCGGTCGGTGTCGTGGGCCAGATCGTGCCGTGGAACTTCCCGCTGATGTTCACCAGCTGGAAGATGGCGCCGGCGCTCGCCGCCGGCAACTGCATCGTCATGAAGCCGGCCGAGATCACGCCGCTGAGCTCGCTCAAGATCGTCGAGCTGATGGCCGAGGCCGGGCTGCCCGACGGCGTGGTCAACATGGTGCCGGGGCTCGGCAGCGTGGTGGGGCAGTACATCGCCGAGCATCCGGAGATCGCCAAGGTCGCCTTCACCGGCAGCACCGCGACCGGCCGCCGCGTGGTGCAGGCCAGCGCCGGCAACCTCAAGAAGGTGCAGCTCGAGCTCGGCGGCAAGGGCCCCAACATCATCTTCGAAGATGCTTTCCTGCCGGCCGCGATCAACGGCAGCGCCTGGGCCATCTTCCACAACCAGGGCCAGGCCTGCATCGCCGGTTCGCGCCTGATGCTGCACGAGAAGATCGCCGATGCCTTCCTCGACCAGTTCATTCCGCTGGCGCAGTCGATCCGGCTCGGCAACCCGCTCGACGATGCGACCGAGATGGGACCGCTCACGAGTGCTCAGCATCGCGAGCGCGTGCTGCAGTACGTCGAGGTGGCGAAAGAGCAGGGCGGCGAGCTGCTGGCCGGCGGCACGGCACCGGGCGGCGACCTGGCGCGCGGCTGCTACGTGCAGCCGACCGTGGTGCGGGCGAAGTCGTGGCGCGACCGCATCGCGCAGGAAGAGGTGTTCGGTCCCTTCGTGACCGTGCTCACCTTCAAGGACGACGAAGAGGCGATGGAAATCGCCAACGGCACCGACTACGGCCTCGGCAGCGGCCTGTGGACCCGCGACCTGCAGCGCGCCCACCGCGTGGCGCGCGACCTGCACGCGGGCATGGTCTGGATCAACAGCTACAAGCGCGTGAATCCGGGCTCGCCCTTCGGCGGCGTCGGCCAGAGCGGCTACGGCCGCGAGATGGGCTTCGACGCGATGCGCGAGTACACGCAGGTCAAGAGCGTGTGGGTCAACGTCGACGCCCAGATCCCGCCGCACTTCGTGCGCTGACTGCCATGCACGACTTCATCTACACCAGCCATGCCCAGCGCGTCGTGTTCGGCGCCGGCTCGCTCGCGCACCTGGCCCGCGAGATCGACGCGCTGGGCGCGCGCCGTGCCCTGGTGCTGTCGACGCCCGAACAACGCGGACAGGCCGAGCGCGTGGCCGCGATGCTCGGTGCGAAGGCGGCCGGTGTCTTCGATCGCGCCGTGATGCATGTGCCGATCGAGACCGCGCGCGAAGCCCGCGAGCTGGCGCGTGCGCTCGACGCCGACTGCGCGGTCGCGATCGGCGGCGGCTCGACCACCGGCCTCGGCAAGGCCATCGCGCTCGATTCGGGCCTGCCGATCCTGGCGATTCCGACCACCTATGCCGGCAGCGAGATGACGCCGATCTACGGCCTCACCGAGGGCGGCCTCAAGAAGACCGGCAAGGATGTGCGCGTGCTGCCGCGCACCGTGATCTACGACCCCGAGCTGTCGCGCACGCTGCCCGTGGGCCTGAGCGTGACCAGCGGCATCAACGCGATCGCGCATGCGGCCGAAGGGCTCTATGCGCAGGACAGCAACCCGGTGATGGACCTGATGGCGCGCGAAGGCATCGCCGCGATCGCGCGGGCCCTGCCGGCGATTCGCAAGCGGCCCGACGACATCGAGGCGCGTGCCGATGCGCTCTACGGCGCCTGGCTCTGCGGCAGCGTGCTCGGCAGCGTCGGCATGGCGCTGCACCACAAGCTCTGCCACACGCTGGGCGGCAGCTTCAACCTGCCGCACGCCGAGGTGCACACGGTGGTGCTGCCGCATGCGATCGCCTTCAACGCGCAGGCCGCGCCGCGTGCGATGAACGACATCGCGCAGGCGCTGGGTGCGGCTTCCGCGCCCGAGGGGCTGCAGGCGCTGGCCCGCGACAACGGCGCGCCGGTGGCGCTCAAGGACATCGGCATGCGCGAGGCCGACCTCGACCGCGCGGCCGATCTCGCGGTCGGCAACCCCTACTGGAATCCGAGGCCCTTCGGCCCCGCCGAGCGCGATGCGATCCGTGCGCTTCTGCAACGCGCGTACGACGGCGATCCGCCGCGCTGACGGACGCCGTTCGACACCGGTTTGTGCAAAGAAGAGAAGACAGAAGAAGGAGACAACCATGACCCTCAATCGCAGGCAGTTCACCCAGGCTGCGGCCGCCCTGGCCGCCAGCGGCGCGGCGCCGCGGGCGTTCGCGGCCGACACGCTGAAGATCGGCTACGTGTCGCCGCAGACCGGGCCGCTGGCGCCCTTCGGCGAGGCCGACAAGTGGGTCATCGACCAGATGAAGAC
>NZ_JBFUCJ010000194.1:0-7055 GCF_056405295.1 Variovorax sp. P1_H2
GGCCTTGAGCAGCGGATCGGTCTGCGTCTCGGCCAGCAGGATGCCGTCGGTCATCAACTTGACCGAGGCCTCGCGCGACAGCCGGTCCTGGAATCGCACCTTGTAGCCGACCACCTCGCCCAGCGGCGTCTTCAGTTCCTCGGCGATGCGCTTGGCGACCGAGGTCGCGGCAATGCGCCGCGGCTGCGTATGGCCGATCAGCCGGCCCTTGCCCGGCGGCGCGTTGCGCTTGCCACGGCCGAGTTCCAGCACGATCTTGGGCAACTGCGTGGTCTTGCCCGAGCCGGTCTCGCCGCAGACGATGACGACCTGGTTCGCCTCGATGGCGGCACTGATTTCGTCGCGCCGGGCCGACACCGGCAGGGACTCGGGGAACTCGATTCGAAGAAGAGGCGAAGACAAGGCGGGCAGTTCGGGGAAAATCGCCGATTATCTTGCGCCCGGCAATTCCGCCCGATCTACCCCGCCAATGTCCACCGTCTTCAACTTCACCTTCGTCCCCTGGTTCCGCTCGGTGGCGCCCTACATCCACATGCACCGCGGCAAGACCTTCGTGGTCGCGATGGCCGGCGAGGCAATCGCCGCCGGCAAGCTGGCGAACATCGCACAGGACCTGGCGCTGATCCAGAGCATGGGCGTCAAGGTCGTGCTGGTGCACGGTTTCAGGCCCCAGGTCAACGAGCAACTGCGCGCCAAGGGCCATGAGGCCAGGTACTCGCACGGCATCCGGATCACCGACGAGGTGGCGCTCGACTGCGCCCAGGAAGCCGCCGGCCAACTGCGCTACGAGATCGAGGCCGCCTTCAGTCAGGGCTTGCCCAACACGCCGATGGCCGGCTCGACGATCCGCGTGATTTCGGGCAACTTCATCACCGCCCGACCGGTCGGCGTGGTCGACGGCGTCGACTTCCAGCATTCGGGGCTGGTGCGCAAGGTCGATGCGGCCGGCATCCGGCGGGCCCTGGACTTCGGCTCGATGGTGCTGCTGTCGCCCTTCGGCTTCTCGCCCACCGGTGAAGCTTTCAACCTCACGATGGAAGAGGTCGCGACCAGCGTGGCGATCTCGATCCAGGCCGACAAGCTGATCTTCCTGACCGAAGTGCCCGGCATCGCCCAGGACCCGGCCCTGCCCATCGGCGAGGACAATCCCGTAGATACCGAGCTGCCGCTCGACACCGCCCGCAAGCTGCTGGCCGCGCTGCCGCCGCCGCAGCGCCCGACCGACACCGCCTTCTACCTGCAGCACTGCGTGAAAGCCTGCGAGGCCGGCGTCGAGCGCAACCACATCCTGCCCTTCTCGGTCGACGGCTCGCTGCTGCTCGAGGTCTACGTGCATGACGGCATCGGCACCATGGTGATCGACGAGAAGCTCGAGTCGCTGCGCGAGGCCACGGCCGACGACATCGGCGGCATCCTGCAGCTGATCGAGCCCTTCGAGCGCGACGGCACGCTGGTCAAGCGCAGCCGCACCGAGATCGAGCGCGACATCGGCCAGTACACGGTGATCGAGCACGACGGCGTGATCTTCGGCTGCGCGGCGCTGTATCCGTACCCCGAGGCGAAGACCGCCGAGATGGCCGCGCTGACCGTGTCGCCGCACTCGCAGGCCCAGGGCGACGGCGAGCGGATCCTCAAGCGCGTCGAGCAGCGGGCCAAGGCCTCGGGCCTGGAAAGCATCTTCGTGTTGACCACCCGCACCATGCACTGGTTTCTCAAGCGCGGTTTCCAGCAAGTCAACCCCGACTGGCTGCCCGAGGCCCGCAAGCGCAAGTACAACTGGGATCGCAAGAGCCAGGTGCTGGTCAAGAAACTGTAGGACAAACGCGATGTTCCCCTGGCTCTGGTTCTGGTCCCCCACGCTCCACCTGCCCTTCAGCGGCAGCGTGGCCCAGCAGATCGAGCCGGACACCCAGTGGTTCTTCGCCGGCATCCCGTCGCAGGCGGGCAACGGCCGGATCGAGAAGGAGGCCTTCGAGGTCGCCAGCTATGGCAGCCAGTTGGGCTGGATCACCGAGGTGCTGCTGGCGCAGGCGAAGCCGGGCTCGATCGACGCCGGCCAGGCAGCCGGCGCGCTGCGCAAGCTCGAAAAAGCCCATGCCGGGATCGAGGCCGTCAAGAAGCGCAGCCGCGCCGAACTCGCAGAGGCCGCCAGTACCGCGCTGGCCAGGCTGCAGCAGGCCGACCCGGCTGCCTACGAGCGCCTGCTGGCCTCGGCCGCCGCGTCGCCGCGCCGGCTGCCGCGATAATCGAGGCCCATGAATCCCCTGCTCGCCAAACTGCAGCCCTACCCCTTCGAGCGGCTGAGACAACTGTTCGCGGGAATCACCCCGAACCCTGCGTTCACGCCGATCAGCCTCGGCATCGGCGAGCCCAAGCACCCGACGCCGGCCTTTATCAAGGACGCGCTGGCAGCCGGCATGGACGCACTGGCCGTTTACCCGGCCACCGCCGGCGATCTGGATCTGCGCCAGTCCTTCACCGGCTGGCTGCAGCGGCGCTACGGGCTGGCGCTCGACGCCGCCACCCAGGTGCTGCCGGTCAACGGGTCGCGCGAGGCCCTGTTCGCGCTGGCCCAGACCGTGGTCGATGCCAGCCCTTCGCCGGCCCCGATGGTGCTGTCGCCCAACCCCTTCTATCAAATCTACGAAGGCGCGGCCCTGCTCGCAGGCGCCGAGCCGTACTACGTGCCCAGCGTGCCCGAGCGCAACTTCGCGGTGGCCTGGGACAGCGTGCCCGAGGACGTCTGGAAGCGCACCCAACTCGTGTTCGTCTGCTCGCCGGGCAATCCGACCGGTGCCGTGATGCCGATCGGCGAATGGGAAAAGCTCTTCGCTCTGTCCGACCGGCACGGCTTCGTGATCGCCTCCGACGAGTGCTACAGCGAGATCTACTTCCGCGACGAGCCGCCGCTCGGCGGGCTCGAAGCCGCCGCCAAGCTCGGCCGCAGCGATTTCCGCAACCTGATCGCCCTGACCTCGCTGTCCAAGCGCAGCAACGTGCCGGGCCTGCGCAGCGGCTTCGTGGCCGGCGACGCGGCCATCATCAAGTCCTTCCTGCTCTACCGCACCTACCACGGCAGCGCGATGAGCGGCACGGTGGCCGCGGCCAGCATCGCGGCCTGGGACGACGAACTCCACGTGGTCGACAATCGCGCCCGGTACCGCGCCAAGTTCGCCGCCGTGACGCCGCTGCTCGAGCCCGTGCTCGACGTCCGCCTGCCCGACGCCAGCTTCTATCTCTGGGCCGGCGTGCCGCCTTCGTGGCAAGGCGACGACCCCGGTTTCGCCCGGGCGCTTTACGCTCAATACAATGTGACGGTGCTGCCCGGCAGCTACCTCGCCCGCGACGTGGCCGGTGCCAATCCGGGCCGCGGGCGCATCCGCATGGCGCTGGTCGCCGACACGGCCGAATGCACCGAGGCCGCGAACCGCATCGTGAACTTCATCCAGAACAGAGCTATTCCATGACCCAACAACTCCAGCAGACCATCGACGCCGCGTGGGAAGACCGCGCCAACATCTCCGCCACCAGCGCTCCGAAGGAAGTGCGCGACGCCGTCGAGCACGTGATCGCCGAGCTCAACAACGGCAAGCTGCGGGTCGCCACGCGCGAAGCCGTCGGCCAGTGGACCGTGCACCAGTGGATCAAGAAGGCCGTGCTGCTGTCCTTCCGCCTGAAGGACAACGAGCAGATCCAGGCCGGCGCGCTGGGCTTCTACGACAAGGTGCCGACCAAGTTCGCGCACCTGTCGGCCAACGAGCTCAAGGAAGCCGGCGTGCGTATCGTGCCGCCGGCCGTGGCGCGCCGCGGCAGCTACATCGCCAAGGGCGCGATCCTGATGCCGTCCTACGTCAACATCGGCGCCTACGTCGGCGAAGGCACGATGGTCGACACCTGGGCCACCGTCGGCTCCTGCGCCCAGATCGGCGCCAACGTGCACCTGTCGGGCGGCGTCGGCATCGGCGGCGTGCTCGAACCGCTGCAGGCCGGCCCGACCATCATCGAGGACAACTGCTTCATCGGCGCCCGCTCCGAGGTGGTCGAGGGCGTGATCGTCGAAGAGAACTCGGTGCTGTCGATGGGCGTCTACATCGGCCAGAGCACGCCGATCTACGACCGCGCGACCGGCGAAGTCAGCTACGGCCGCGTGCCGGCCGGCTCGGTGGTCATCAGCGGCACGCTGCCCAAGGACAACGGCCGCTACAGCCTCTACGCGGCGATCATCGTCAAGCGCGTCGACGCCCAGACCCGGGCCAAGACCTCGCTGAACGACCTGCTGCGCGACTGAAGAAAAAGCCGGCCGCCTGAGGGGGCGGCCCGCCGACGACCGAGTTCAACAACCACAACGCCGAGGAGAGAAAGCCGATGAGCACGATGGAACGAATTCTTCGTCTGATGGCCGAGCGCAAGGCTTCGGACATCTATCTTTCGGCCAACTCTCCGGCGCTGATCCGGATCAACGGCAACTGCATGCCGATCAACGCCCAGGTGCTGCCGCCCGAGGCGCCGCTGAGCCTGCTCGGCGAGGTCGTGCACGAAAGCCGCATCGCCGAACTGGAGCGCACCGGCGAACTCAACATGGCGATCGCGCTCGAGGGCTCGGGCAACTTCCGCATCAGCGCGATGCGCCAGCGCGGCAGCTACGCGGTGGTGGTCCGGCACATCGCCTCGACCATCCCGAGCTTCGAGGACCTCAACCTGCCCGAGATCCTCAAGACGCTGGTGATGGAGAAGCGCGGCCTGATCCTCATGGTCGGCTCCACCGGCGCCGGCAAGAGCACCACGCTGGCCTCGATGCTCGACTACCGCAACGAGAACGCCACCGGCCACATCCTCACGGTCGAGGAACCGATCGAATTCACCTTCACCAACAAGAAGTCGATGGTGAACCAGCGCGACGTCGGCAGCGACACCCAGTCGCTGCAGATCGCGCTCAAGAACGCATTGCGCCAGGCGCCCGACGTGATCCAGATCGGCGAGATCCGCGACCGCGAGACCATGACCGCCGCGATCGCCTACGCGCAGTCGGGCCACCTGTGCGTCGCCACGCTGCATGCCAACAACAGCTACCGGGCGCTGAACCGGATCCTGAGCTTCTACCCGGTGGAAGTGCGCGCCACCTTGCTGGGGGACCTCAGCGGCGCCCTGCGCGCCATCGTCGCGCAGCGGCTGCTGCGCACGCCCGGCGGCGCCCGCGTGCCGGCGCTCGAGGTGCTGCTCAACACCGCGCTGGTGGCCGAGCTGATCGGCAAGGGCGACTTCTCGGCGGTCAAGGAAGCCATGGAACAATCGATGGCCGAAGGTTCGCAGACCTTCGAGGAAGACATCGCGCGGCTCATCACCGAGAACCTCGTGACGCGCGAAGAAGGCCTGGCCCAGGCCGATTCGCCGACCAACCTGATGTGGCGCCTGCAGAACCGCAAGGCGCCGCCCACGCGCAACGAAGAACGCTCCCTCCTCGACCAGGTCGAGGAACCCACCTTCACGGACATCACGCTCGACGTGCGTCCCTGAGCCACCTGCCCCGCATCGATGTCCCGAACGCTCCAGCTCGCCGAACAACTGATCTCCCGCCCCTCGGTCACCCCCGACGACGGCGGCTGCCAACAGATCCTCGGCGAACGCCTGGCGCGGCTCGGATTCCGGCTCGAGACCATCGAGAGCGGCCCGTCCGACTTTCGCGTCACCAACCTGTGGGCGGTACGCCCCGGCACCGGAGAGCGCTCGAAGACCCTGGCCTTCGCCGGCCACACCGACGTCGTGCCGACCGGACCGCTCGAACAGTGGACCAGCCACCCGTTCACGCCGACGCACCGCGAGGGCCGGTTGTATGGCCGCGGCGCCTGCGACATGAAGACCTCGCTGGCCGCCTTCGTGGTCGCGATCGAGGAGTTCCTGGCCGCGACGCCCGATCCGCGGCTCACGCTGGCGCTGCTGCTCACCAGCGACGAGGAAGGCCCCGGCGTCGATGGCACGGTGGTGGTCTGCCACACGCTGGCGGCGCGCGGCGAAGCCATCGACTACTGCATCGTCGGCGAGCCGACTTCGGTCGAACGCTGCGGCGACATGATCAAGAACGGCCGCCGCGGCACGATGAGCGGCAAGCTCACGGTGAACGGCGTGCAGGGCCACATCGCCTACCCGCACCTGGCGAAGAACCCGGTGCATGCGTTCGCGCCGGCATTGGCAGAGCTGGTCGCGATCAACGCGGCCGGCGGCTGGGATGCCGGCAATGACCACTTCCAGCCGACCAGCTGGCAGATCAGCAACATCCACGCGGGCACCGGCGCGAGCAACGTGATCCCGGGTGCGGCGGTGATCGATTTCAATTTCCGCTTTTCGACCGAATCGACGCCCGAATCGCTCCAGCAGCGCGTCAAGTCGGTGCTCGATGCGCACGGACTCGACTACACGCTCGCCTGGACCCTCGGCGGCCTGCCCTTCCTCACCGTGCCCGGCGCGCTGGTCGAAGCCGTGCAGCAGGCAATCCGCGCCGAGACCGGCATCGAGACCGAGCTGTCGACCAGCGGCGGCACCAGCGACGCACGCTTCATCGCCAAGATCTGCCGGCAGGTGGTCGAGCTGGGGCCGGTCAACGCCAGCATCCACAAGATCGACGAGCACATCGCGGTGGCCGACATCGAAGCGCTCAAGAACATCTACCGCCGCACGCTGGACCGGCTCGAAGCGCTGCTCCTCGTATGAGCACCGTCATTGAACTCATCGAGGCCGGCGCAAAGCAGCTGGCCGACGCCGGCGTGGCCTTCGGCCACGGCACCGACAACGCCTTCGACGAAGCGGTCTGGCTGGTGCTGTGGCGCCTGGGCCTGCCGCTGGACGAGCTCGATGCCGTGGCCGAGCGCCCGGTGTCGCCCGCCGATGCCGCCCGCGTCGGCGCGCTGTTCGCGCAGCGCATCGACACCCGCAAGCCGGCCGCCTACCTGACCCGGGAAGCCTGGCTGCAGGGCGTGCCCTTCTACATCGACGAACGCGCCATCGTGCCGCGCAGCTTCATCGCCGAGCTGCTGGCCGACGGCAGCATCGATCCCTGGCTG
>NZ_JBFUCJ010000195.1:0-7021 GCF_056405295.1 Variovorax sp. P1_H2
GCGCAGGCGCAGCACGGCCACCTTGCGATTAAGTACTGTGACCTCGGCTGCGTCCGGCGAGGCGGCCGCAGGCGACGCAGTGGGGAGGCCGGCTTGTGCGGCGGCCATCAGCATGACCAGAACGAGGGCCTGCAATGATCGCCATCCTGAGGAGAAATTCATGGAGTTACGCATCGCAATGCGCATCAGCGTTCGGCGCGCATTGCCCTGTTCTTGAGGGAGTTCATTGGCGAGTCCCGTGCCATCTTCGAGATCGCGCCGTCGGCTTGTTGGCCTTCCGCGGCCAGCGCGAGGCTGAGCTCGCGCGATGTCACGCGCTGGCCTGGAGAAGGGTCGTTGGTCAGTACGGCGCCGGCACGACGGTGTAGTACACGCCGTTGGCACCGTAGTACGGCCGGAACCAAGTGCTGCCGACCTGGTAGTAGTTGATGCCGGCCTGAGTCACGATCACCGCGTCGGGCGGCACGGTCGCGTAGTTCACGCCCATTGAATACACCGGCCGCGCCGCACTGGCGATCGCGGCGCCGGCCGCCAGGCCGACGACCGCACCCGCAGCGACCGCGCCGGCGCAGTCGTAGCAGCCCGCGTGGTAGTACGGCACCGCCATCGGTGCGTGGTAGGGCGCATAGCCTGCGTAGCCGTAGGCCGGCGGGCGGTAGGTGCTGAAGCCGCCGGCGGTCGTGTGCACGGCGCCGTAGCCCGGGACCCCGGCAGAGTGCCCGCCGTAGATGTTGGTGTGGCTGACGGCGCCGTCCCAACTCCTTGAGGTGGAGCCGCCCCAGCGATTGACGTGCGTGGCGCCGCCGAAGCCGCCGAAGGAATGGCCGCCGAAGCGGTTGGCGCTGGCCCAGGCGGCCGCCGTGTCGTGGAAGCTCGCCGCCATGAGCGCCGCCAGCACGAGAGGAAGGACCTTGGTGTTTGTCATGGCGCGTTCTCCCTGTTCTTGGTGTTAGCGGTCTTGGGCGGCTTCGGCGCGGCGAAGGCGATCTTCTTCGCGTTCGCCGCATTGACCGCCGCGAAAGCCTCCGCCGCGATCACCGGGTCGAGCTTCCAGTTCGACAGCTCCACCTGGTGGCGCAGCTGCAACGGGTCGCCGCGGTACACCGCGCGCATCTTGCGCGGCAGCTTGTCGTCGGCGCCGATCCAGATCTGCATGAACATCTGGTCGCTGGCGATGGCCACCATCTCGGTGGTGGTGCCGCCGACGGTCTTCGACGGGCCGATGTAGAAGGCCTTGACGAGGCCGTCGGTGAGCGCCTTGAAAGGGTCGCTACCGACGACGTCTGCGAACGGGAAGTAGATCGCGGCGTTCTCGAAGGCCTGTTTGAGCATGGCATCGATGGAGGGCGGTGCCGGCGCCACGGCGACCAGGTTCTCGGCCGGCGCGAAGGCAGTGATGGTCTTGCCGTCGTAGGAGAACTCCGAGGCGGGCCCGTCCCCGAGAGTGACCACGCGCAGCCTGTCGGGGCGCTTCAGCAACACCTCGGAGGTGGTTCCGTAGGTTAGCGCGGGCCCGACGCTGCTCGGGCTCTCGTAGGTGGCGACGGCTGTGAACGACATCGAATGGGGGGTCGTCAGAGCCCCGCCCATCGCGCGCAGCAGTTCGATCGCCTTGGCTTCGAGTGCAGGCTGGGTCGACTTGGCTGCTGACCTGGCGGGCTTGGCGGGTGCCGGCTGCTGTGCCATTGCATCCGCCATCAGCGACAGGCTCAGCGCGACCAGCAATGTGCAGGCGCGGCGTTGGAGTTGGATCACTGCTGATTTCCTATTTTTCGACGTTGACGGGCCGCAGGGCGGGATCGCGGACACAGAGTCTGCTCGTGGCTGGATGCGACGTGCGGCTCGTTTCGGTGCTCAGGATAGTGACAAAGACCTCCGCGCACACCTTCCCTTTCGGGCAGTAGGCGGTCACCCGCTCAGGTTCAGCCTCGGCGCGGAGGGACGCGAAGTCGCTCGATGCGACATGGCGTTGACCATCGTGGGGATCGTGGAAGCGTCGATGGTGAATTCTCGGATCAGGGTGGCCCGGAAGCGATATCGCGGTCGCAGTAAGCTCGAACGCTGGAGCCAGGTGTGCCGCTCGGAATCAAGCTGTGTCGATTTTCCCGAATCCGGGGCAAGCACTTCGATCAACGCGCAGGCCAGGGCTGATCTACTAGAAGGAGGACCGTGAAGCAGAAAGAGTCAGACGATTGTCGTCGAGCCGGATTCCACGATGTCGGCCGACGACATGCCGCCACGCGGGCCGGCGATCGCGTGCACCTTCAGCAGGCGTGGCGCGACCTCGTTGCCAATGGGATGGGTTCGATTGGCGAAGCAGGCAGGCAGGCAGAGAATCGCGATGGCAGCGGTGCCTGCCTTCGAATCGCGCTGCCGGTCGAGATGGAACTCGCCGCAGCATGAACGTGATCGAACCCATCGTTCACATTGTGGATGACGACGAGTCGTTTCTCACCGCCACGTCTCGATTGCTGGTCGTCAGCGGTTTCAATGTGAAGACCTTCTTGTCCGCAAGCGAGTTCCTTGCGCAGTGCGACAGCGATGCGCGGGGTTGCGTGGTGACGGATTTGCAGATGCCCGGATTGAACGGGCTCGATCTGCAATCGGCGCTCGCGCTGACGCGCAACCCGCTGCCGCTCGTCTTTTTGACCGGACAGGGCGACATTGCCTCGACCGTGCGGGCGATGCGCGGCGGCGCGGAGGACTTTCTCGAAAAACGAGCCCCCAAGGAGGAACTGCTCGACGCGGTGCGGCGCGCCCTGGCGCGGGACGAGCATGTTCGCGAGGCACGGGCTCGCCAACGCGAGCGGGAGGAGCGCTTCAGCGCACTATCGGTGCGAGAGTTCGAGGTGCTCTTGCACGTCCTTCGGGGCCGGCTTAACAAGCAGATTGCCGGCGATCTGGGAATCAACGAACGCACCGTGAAATTGCACCGCACGGCGATCATGACGAAACTGGGTGTAGGGTCCGTCGCGGCGCTCTCGAGGCTGTCGCAGGAGGCGGGTGTGATGACGGCGCCCGCGCCCACCTTCCCAAAGGGGCAGTAGACAAAGGGTTCGGAAGCGCCCAAAGTGCACGTTGACCTCCGATGAGCACCAACACCCCCATCTATGTCGCCGTCGTTGATGACGACGAGAGCGTTTGTCGATCGCTCGGTAGGCTGCTGCGCGCGTCGGGCATGCAGCCGATCACCTACAGCTCGGCAGAAGAGTTCCTCGCAGACACGAAAAAGCCCCGGTTCGACTGCTTGGTGTTCGATGTCCAGCTCGGGGAGATGTCGGGCATCGAACTGGCGCAGCACCTGGTCGCTGAAGGCGGCCAGGCGCCATTCATCTTCATCACCGCGCACGACGATCGGGAAACGCGCGCCGCGGCGCAAGCCGTCGGCTGTGCGGCCTACTTTCTGAAGAACGATACCGGGGCCAATGTGCTGGAGGCCATCCGCCGAGCGGCTGGCTGAGCATGGACCTCTGCCAATGGCGTTGCGGGCCTATCTGACGACGGAACCCTAGAAGCTCACTGCCAGTCCGACCGAGAATCCCGACACCTTGTGACCGAACATGTGGCGCAGCACCAGACGCGTGCGGGTGACGAAAAGGTCGTGTGCACTCGAGTCGAGCTCGAGTCCGACCCCGACCGAGTTCAGGGAAGAGAATCCGAGCACCCCGGCCTGGTCCCCGAGATAGCGGGTATACGCGTACTCCAGCACATAACGCACTGGGCGCTCCAGGGCCGTGAATCCCGTCGGAGCCCGATAGCGGCTCCAGAGACTGGCCGTGACGGCGTCGGCATGGCCCTGCACGGCCGGTGAACTGCTGCTGCGACTTTGAAGCCGAATGTTGGTGTATCGCAGCTCGACGTCAATTTCGCTCTCGGGCCGATAGCGCTCGTAGTCCAGCATCAACGAGCCGCCGAGGCCGTAGGCGTCGAGACGGCCCCTGTCGAGGAAATCGAGCTCGGGCCCGGAGTTCCGGCCGAGGAGGACTCTGGCTATCGCCAGGTCGCTTGCGACGCGACCGAGCGCGAGATTGACGATCGGCCTGAACTTGAGATCTGGCATCACAAGGAAGTCCCACCCCATGCCGCCGGTCAGCGCGCCGTTGTTCCACTTCACCGGGATCGCACGCTCTTCACGGCCGTTGCTCGCATAGAACGTGGGGTCGTAGCGGCTCGCGGCAATGCCACCTTCCAGATAGAGCGGCAACGAATGGCTGACGGTGAACCCGCCAGCGACCTGCGACATTGCAATCGTCGGATTGCCGGTCTGCGGACTGGAGATCGATAGCGAACTTGAAACGAGGTCGGGAACGACGGAATAGCTCATCAGCGCGAGCACGCTATTGACACGCTGTTGAAGCTTGGCCTCGGTCGCGACGAAATCGGCCAGCTGTTGTGCCTTCGCGCACGGGACGAAGAGCTCGGCGCCAAGCACAAGGGCCAACGGGATGAGCCTCATGCAGGAATGTCTGAAAGGAAAAGGAAGAAAGGCTGGCATCGGGTGACCCGCCTCGGAGCCCCGGACCTGCTGATCGGAGGTCATCTTCCTCCTTGACGTTTTGCGCGTCGTCGAGCGTAGCAACAAGGGCGCTGATCCGCACCTTCCCCTTTGGGCAGTAGACGGCGAATGCCCGGCAAGCCCATAGTGTCGACGGGACTCGAGCGCTTGAGGTTGAGGACCACGTATCACTGGACGGAGGCAGGCGGTGGCCACGCAGCAGCCACGGCCCGGGTCTGCTGGGGCTCGAAAGGCATTCCTCGAAGGTCGTGACTACACCGTCAAGTGAAGCCTGAAGCGCACCGCACAGGCCCTATGAACCAGTCACCTTCTCCAGCACCGAACACATGGATTCTCGTCTTCATTTTCGCGGCATGACTGCCGCACTCGCACTCGCCATGGGCGGGCTGGCGCCGACGCTGTCTGCTGCACAGCAGTTGCAGGTCGAACCCGCTGCCGACAACTGGCGGTATAGCCTCTCGGTGTACGGCTATCTGCCAAGCCTGAGTGGCGCGACGAGCGCACCGGCGAGCACGGGTGGCGCGTCCATCAACGTCAGTGCCGACAAGATCATCGACAAGCTGAAGTTCACGTTCATGGGTTCGTTGGACGCGCACAACGGGCGGTGGGGTTTTTTCACCGATCTCATCTATCTCGACCTCGGCGGCAGCAAGTACCGCAGCCGCTACTTCACGATCGGTGACGTCGGGCTCCCGGCAAGCACCACGTCAGATCTCAGCCTGAACGTTGAGGGTTCGATCTGGACATCGGCGGGCGAGTACCGCGTGGTGTCCGATCCGGCGTTGACGCTGGACCTGCTCGCCGGCGCGCGGATGTTCCGCCTGCGGCAAACCTTGAGCTGGAATATCGCCGGCGACCTAGGGCCGGTCACGACCGCCGCGCGTTTCGGAAGCGTCAAGCACAGCGAAACCCTGTGGGACGGCATCGTCGGCGTCAAGGGTCGGTATGCCCTTGGCGATTCCGGGAAGTGGTCGCTTCCGTTCTACGTCGATGTCGGCACCGGCGAGTCCCGCCTGACTTGGCAGGCGGCCGGCGGCATCAGCTACGCGTACGCGTGGGGTGAGCTCAGCGCCATGTGGCGCTATCTCGCCTACGACATGAAGTCGGGCAAGGCCGTCAAGGACCTGAATCTCAGCGGGCCGCTGCTCGGCGCGACCTTTCGTTGGTGAGCGACCGCGGGCATGGCGGCATGGATGGGATTCCACGTCGTGTACTGCCCGAAAGGGAAGGTGCGCAAGATCGCCTTTGCCAATACGCTTTGAGCAGGAGAAGGTCGCCTCCGTGGCAGAGATCACCGGCAGTTCGCCGCAATCCGGCGCGAATGCTGCAGCCTAGGGCCTGTTCAAGTTGGTTCAACGACGAGTGAAGAAAGCATGAAGTCAATCAAGTTCAGTCTGATGTTGTGTGCCGCGGTACTGGCGGCGGGCTGCGTCAGCAAGCAAACCTACAACACCGAGGTGCAGAAGGCCGATGCCTACGCGGCGCTCAGCAAGCAGCTCAGCGGCGAGTTGAGCAGCGACCAGGCACAGATCATTCAGCTGCAGAACCAGCTCAAGGTGACGATGTTCAACGAGATCCTCTTCCCTGAAGGCGGCTGGACCCTCAGCCCCAAGGGGCAGCAGGCGTTGGCGAAGATCGCGCCGACGCTGTCCAATATTCCGGGCCAGCAGATCGTGGTCGAAGGGTTCACCGACAACGTGCCGATCGGGCCGGAGTTGAAGCGCCGCTTTCCGTCCAATCTCGAACTCTCCTCGGCACGCGCGGACGACGTGGTGCGCTACCTCACTTCGAAGGGGGTGCCGCAGAACTCGATCTCGGCGCAGGGCTTCGGAGACGCCCGCCCGGTGGCGAGCAACGACACGCCGCAGGGCAAGGCGAAGAACCGCCGCGTCGAGATTGTCATCTCGGCTGCCAGCCGACCGTAGCCACTGAGTTTGAGCCTTCTGACCCGGGAGGCCGGCCCTCGGCCGCGTGAACGAGAACCGCGGCAGCATCCTCGGCCATTCAACCATCTGGACACCGCGCATGCCAACAACAATTCCACCGGAAGGTGCGGTTGCACCTGAACCGTTGCCTGTTCCCGTGTCGTCGGCGACATGGGTCGCCACGCGCGCCGCCAAGACGCAGCGCCAGGACATGACGCGACTCGTGCTCGGCCTCCTGAAGCCCTACCACGGCTGGCTGATGATCGTGTTCGCCGCCATGATGGTCGAGATCGTCATGAGCCTGGCCGCCCCCTGGCCGCTGAAACTGGTGCTCGACGATGCGCTGGGCACCCACCACCTGCCGCACTGGCTCGAATGGGCGCACCAGTGGGGCATCGGCCGCCACACGCTGGGCGTGGCGCTGTTCGCCGGTATCGCGACCCTGGCGATCGCGGTCATCGGCGGGATCGCGACCTACATCGACAACTACTACACCACCAGCATCGGGCAATGGGTCGCCAACGACCTGCGGCTGCGCATCTACGAGCACCTGCACCGGCTCTCGCTGGCCTTCTACGAC
>NZ_JBFUCJ010000196.1:0-6925 GCF_056405295.1 Variovorax sp. P1_H2
GCCCAGGGCCGCCCAGTCCGGCCCAGGGCCGCCCAGTCCGCCGGGTCGGTCATCTTCTCCTTGACCTCGTCGGTCAGTTCGACGATCACCTTCGCGAGCCGGTTTTCATCGAGCAGCATGCCGTATTTGGGCAGGTAGCCGGTATAGCCGGCATACACGGTGTTGACCGTGCTCTCGCGGTTGCTGCGCGCGCCGACGAAGGTGTTCAGATAGGCGGCGACGCTGGACTCGGAGGAGGCGCAGAACTCGCCGTACCTCGGCGTGCGCGTGGTGAGGTGCGAATTGCACGACTGCGACATGATCCAGCCGTGCGCCTTCAGCGCGTCATGGCCGCGCACATAGCCGTCGTAGATGTCCTTGGGCAGCTTGTAGCTGCCGTCGCCCCACGAGAAATTCCACGGGTAGCCGGTTTCCTCGTACTTGTCGATCTGGACGAGATACGGGTCGTTCAGGCAGATCGTCTTGCTCTCGTCGGCGACGCGGGCATCCTTGATCTCGATGAATTTGTCGTACAGCGGGCTGTGGCCCATGTCGAAGGTCGAGAGGTCGGGATGCGACCGGTCCTTCATCTCTATCGGACAGACGTTGAGGACGAAGGACAGCGGCACCATCTCCTCGGCGCCGACAGCCTTGCCAAAGTCCACCAGCTTTTCCAGCGCGAAGCGCCGTGCCTCGCCAAACTTTCCATCCAGCATTTCCTGCTGGTTTCGATCGAGCTTCATGTATTCCTCGTGCAATTCAAAGGGGGGTTGGACAAGGCATCAGGCCGATGCTTTGCGCGTGATCGTGACGGTGGCTTCCTTGCCGACTTCGTCGGCGCGGATCTCCACCCAGTCACCTGTGCGGATCTCCTGGAGGGGGTCGCCGTCGAGGCAGTCCACCGCGGGGATCTCGCCGGCGATGGCGCCCGCGATGTCGATGTCGTGCACGTTGCGGCAGACGATGCCGGTCGGGCCGACCTTGGACACCTGGCACTTGTAGTACAGGCCCACCGAGCCGAGCGTCGTGCCGGACACGGTCGGGTACACCATGATCCTGCCCTTCACGCACTGGCCATTCAGCGGGTTCTCGTACGCACCGATGATTCCGCCGTCGTTGGTGACCGTGTTGTAGCCCCAGCCGAATCGCATTTCACTGACGAGAGCCTCACCGCTGGCGCGCCCCTTGGAGCGGGCAATGCCCTTCATGACTTTCACGTGTTCCATGTCTGTCTCCATGTTCTTTGGCGTGCTCAGATCAACATGCCGCCGTTGGGCGAGATGACTTGTCCGACCAGGTAGTGCTCGCCCGCCAGGTGCACGACCGTGGCGGCGTACTCTTCGGGGGTGCCCAGCCGTCCGGCGGGCACGAGTTGCCAGAAGCGATTGCGGCCTTCCTCGCCCATCTTCTGCAGGATCGCGTCGAAGTCCTGTGTGTGGACACCGCCTGGGGCCATCACATTGACGTAGATGTTGCTGCCGGCGACCTCCGCGGCGACAGCCTTGGTGAAGGCGATCACCGCCCCCTTCGTCGCGCTGTAGTGGGGGCTGTGCGCAGACAAGCCCGACATGCCGGACAGCGATGCGACGTTGATGATGCGGCCGTACTTTTGCGGCTGCATCAGCTTGAGCGCCTCCCGCGTGCAATAGAAGACGCCATGCACGTTGACGCCCCACCAGCGCAGCCATTCCTCGTCGGTGATGTTGCTGGTGAATTCCAGCGACTCCCGCGGCAACGGCGTCGTGAGGTACGTGTAGTGGCGGTTGCGTCGAGCGTCGTCGGCCTGCCGGTTGGGCGTCAAGGCGGCGTTGTTCACCAGGATGTGCACGGTGCCGAAGCGTTCGGCCGCCTGGGCGAACATGCGCTGCACCGCCGCGCTGTCCGAGACGTCGCAACGCACGGTCAGGCATTCCGAGCCTGCCTCTTCGACGCAGGCGCGCGCCGTTGCCAGGCTCGCTTCATCGATGTCGCAGACGACGAGATTGGCGCCCGCTTCGGCCAGGGCCCGCACCAATGCGCGGCCGAGGCCCGGGCCTGCGCCCGTGACGAGCGCGACGCGCCCCGCGAGTGGTCGGATGGAGTTCACCATGATGCGCTCCCTGTCTCAGGCCACGCGGCGAAGCGGAGCACCGCGTTCGCCGGATTGACGGTTCGGCGCGTAGCCGATCTTCGCCAGGGTTTCGTCGACGCTCTTGTAGTGCTCGCCGATCTTGTGGATTTGCTTGGCCTGCTTGCCGGTAGCCACTTCGCGATGCATTTCGCGCGCAAGCCGCACCATCTGCTCGACCTGCTGCACGGAGGTCATGCGTTCACCCTTGCGGCCCCAGAGGTTGTCCTCGATGCCCACGCGCACGTGCAGGCCCATGGCGATCGCCATGGCATTCAAGGGCAGCACGCTGCGCATGATGCTTTCGATGGTCAGGACCGCGCCGTCAGGGACCCGGCGGATGAACTCCATCAGGTTGTACGGGTTCGGACCGTCCATGCCGCCGCCGATCGCCGCCCAGTTCATGGTCAGGGGGCCGGTGTAGATGCCGCGCCGGATCAGTCGCTCGACCGACTCGAGTTGCCCCACGTCGCCGAGCATGAACAGCGGCTGGATGCCGTTGGCCTGCAGCCGGCGCAGGTGTTCCTCGACGAAGCCGGGGCCCGAGGGAATGGTCATCTCGCGGTAGGCCTGCTGATAGGCCGGGTTCGCAAGGGACGTGTTCGCGACATCGTCCGCGGTCAACAGCTCGCAGATGTTCATCTGGTTGGTGTTGATCGCGATCGTCACCTGGTCGGGCTTGGGCGTGAGTTCCGCGAGCATGTGGCGCGTGTCGTCGCTCAGCCATTGGGCCGCTTCGCTGTCGGTCTCGGGCGCAAACGAAATCGAGCCGCCAACCTGCAGGATCATGTCGGGAACCGCATCGCGCAGACGGGCGAGCAGCTCGTTGAACATCGAAAGGCGCTTGGAGCCCTTGCCGTCGGCCTCGCGGACATGGACGTGCAGGAGCGTGGCGCCCGCGTTGTAGCAGTCAACTGCCTTTTGGACCTGCTCGTCCATCGACACCGGGATGTCGCTGGAGTCGGCGGGAATCCACTCCGGGCCGTAAGGCGCGACCTGGATGACGAGGGGCTGCTGGTTTTCGGGGAGGAGTGAGTCGTCGAGAAATTGCATGGTTGTCTCCGCAGGGAATCGTTGAGTGACGGATTGAGTATGGTTTTTCCCGAGGCCAGGCGATTGACCCGACGGGACATTTGGATGACCATTCGGGACATCCCAAACAGCCCCTCACGGCCCCGCAGAAATGCACTCCACCATTCGCAGCGCGACCCTGAGCGGCTACCTCGAACTGGCGCGCTCGGTCGGCCTCGATCCCAACCGCCAGATGCGCAAGTGCGGCCTGGATCCTTCGTGCCTTTCGGATCCGGACACGCACATCGATGCGACAGCGGTGGCAAAGCTGCTCGAGACCTCGGCCGCCGAAAGCGGGGTCGAAGACTTCGGGTTGCGGCTTTCCACGGCCCGGCGCCTGTCGAACCTGGGCCCGTTCAGCCTGGTGGTGCGAGAAGAAACCACCGCACGGCGCGCCCTCGAAACGCTCGCTCGCTATTTGCAGTTGCACAGCGAGCTGCTCTCCATTCGCATCGAGGATGCGGGCAAGCTCGTGATCCTTCGGGTGGACATCGTGCGGGGGGCGCGGATGCCCCTGCGGCAGGCGATCGAACTGTTCGTGGGCTATCTGTTTCGCATCTTGCAGGAGCTGCTGGGTCCGTCGTGGATGCCGCGGCGTGTTCTCTTCACGCACCCCGCGCCTGCGAGCCTGACCCGGCATGTCGCCATGTTCGGGCGCATCGTCGACTTCGAGGCCGAGTTCAACGGCATCGCCTGCGCGGCGGAGGACCTGGCCGGGCAGCTTCCGTCCGCAGACCCGGTCATGGCGCGCTATGCGCGCCAGTATCTGGACGCGATGATCTCGCGGCCGGACATGACGCTCGCGGACAAGGTCCGCTGGCTCGTGCGCGATATGCTGCCGCTGGGCCGCTGCAGCGTCGACAAGGTGGCGCAGCACCTTGGCGTCGATCGCCGGACGGTGCACCGGCATCTTGCGCGCAGTGGAGAAACGTTTTCGTCACTCGTGGACGAAGTGCGTGCCGAGCTTGCCGAAGGCTACCTCGAGGGGAGCAAGGGTCGCCTCGCCGATGTTGCAGACTTGCTAGGGTTCTCGGCACCTAGCGCCTTCTCGCGATGGCACAAGCGGCACTTTGGATTCACCCTGACAGATAGGCGCAGCGGCAAGTAGTCTCGGGCAGTCGGCCTGCTGGCGGCATCGCCCCGCGCCATCGGCCAAGCGGCCGCGGCTTGAATCCGCACCTCAGGTCGCCCCGTAGCGGACCCTCGTGAAGGTCCGTTTGTGTTTAGGGTTATCCGATACCTGCCCGCGCGTCGGAACTGCCGCGAGCGTCACGGCGGTTCAAGGGCAGGTGTTGGATAAGCCCCAAGGGAGGAAACCGCGGAATGCACTTCGGCGGCTCGCGAGGCTACGGCGCTATGGGGATTTTAGGGCGACGGTGACCGCGCTGGCGATACTGACGGGTCCGATAAGCCGATTGGTGATGTCGATGAAATCACGGATCGAAGCCAGTATGTCGAGCTGTGCATCGACGGCAAGAGCGGCAAGGGGCCCCTTCCAGAGCGAACGCAAACCCACCCGCATCGCCTCGCGAAGATGAAGAGCCGAAGCCTGGCATTGGCGTCGATGCGAGTTCGTATTCATGGCGCACGAGGCTGCTGGGGCGGCGCGCGGATCGGCTGGCCGCGAGCGAAGGATTGCAGGATGATCATCGGGCCGCCACAGTGCGGGCAGAAGAAGCTCGGTGGTGCGGTCGCGGGCTCGGTGTTGGACTCGGTATCGGCGTGCTGAGTTTGTGCAACCGTCATGAGGACCTGCAGCAGTTCGCGAACGCGCGCCAGATTGGCCTTGCGCGTGCCGTTGGCCAACAGCCCGTAGTGGCGGATGCGATGGAAGCCGCCCGGCAGGACATGCAGCAGGAAGCGGCGCATGAACTCATCGGCCTCCAGCGTCATGGTCTTGTGGCGGGTGCTGCCCTTGGCCCGGTAATCCTTCCAGCGGAAGGTGACGCCTCGCTCGTCCATGGCCACGAGCCGGCTGTTTGATATGGCGACCCGGTGGGTGTAGCGAGACAGGTAGGCCAGCACCGCTTCGGGTCCGGCGAACGGGCGCTTGGCATAGACGACCCACTCGCACTTGCGCACCGGTGCGAGCCAGTCGGCGAACGCCTTCGCGCCGGCGAGCGCAGCGTGCTCGCCGAAGAACTGGAGGCGGCCGGCGCGATACGCGTGCTCCAGTTCTTCGAGGAAGCGCCTTCGGAACAGCCGCGATAGCACACGCACGGACAGGAAGAACCCGGGCTTGCAGGCGACCCAACGCTCGCCGTCCGCGGACAGCCCGCCGCCCGGGACGATGCCATGCACATGAGGGTGATGCGTCAGGGCCGATCCCCATGTGTGCAGCACCAGGGTGGCGCCGATGGCTGCACCCAGGTGCTTCGGATCGGCCGCGATGGTCATCATGGTCTCGGCGGCCACGTCGAACAGAAGGCCATAGATCACTGCCTTGTTGTAGTAGGCAATGGCGCTGATGGGCGCCGGCAAGGTGAAGACGACGTGGTAGTAGTCCACCGGCAGCAGATCGGCCTGGCGGGCCTTGAGCCAGCGTTGTGCCGCACTGGCCTGACACTTCGGGCAATGCCGATTCCTGCATGAGTTGTAGGCGATCTGGTCGTGCCCGCAGCCTTCGCAACGCAACAGGTGACCTCCCAGTGCCGCGCTGCGGCACTGTTCAATGGCCGACATGACCTTGAGCTGGCCCAGGCTCAGGTGAGCACGCCGGGCCTTGCGCCAGGCGGGGCCGTGGGTTCGGAAGATGTCGGCGACCTCCAGGGCGCAGTGCGCCACGGGGGATGACCTACGCGGGCTGCGGGCTCTCCAGTGGACTGACTACGTCGCGCAGGAGCTCGGTGGCCACATGCGTGTAGATCGTCGTGGTCTCCAGCCGCTTGTGTCCGAGCAAAACCTGGATCACGCGGATGTCGACCTTCCGCTCCAGCAGGTGAGTGGCGAAGCTGTGCCTCAGGCTGTGCAGCGAGACGCGCTTGTCGATGTGCGCGGCCTCGGCGGCGGCATGGATGGCCCGGTTGAGCTGACGCGTGCTCATCGGGTCCATGGGCTCCATGCCGGGAAACAGCCAGCCACCCGGGAGTATCTTGCCCTGCGCATGAGCCAGCCGCCACCAGGCGCGCAGGCGCTCCAGCAGCACCGGCGAGAGCATCGCGTAGCGATCCTTGCGACCCTTACCCTGTTCGATACGCAAGACCATGCGCTGGCTGTCGATGTCGCCGACCTTCAGCGCGATCACCTCGCTCGCGCGCAATCCTGCGCCGTAGGCGATCGACAGCGCCGCCTGGTACTTCAAGCTCGGCGCCGCGGCGATCAGGCGCGCGACTTCGTCGCGGCTGAGCACCACGGGCAGTGTCTGCGGGACACTCACCTGCCTCATCCTGGCCATCAACTCACCATGCCCGAGCGTGACGTCAAAGAAGAACCTCAACGCCGTGATGGTCGCGTTGAGAGTGATCGCCGAGGTGCCCTGATCCACCATGTGCAGTTGGAAGCGCCGCAAGTCCTCCTCGGTGGCGGTGTCAGGCGACCGCTTGAGGAAGGCCGCCAACTGGCGCACGGCCCGGACATAGGCGGTGCGCGTCTTGGGCGAGAGCTTGCGCATGCGCATGTCCTCGATCATGCGTTGGCGCAGCGGCGAGGCGGTTTGGGTCGAAGAAGTCATGGTCCTGCTCCTGTCGAAAAACGAGGCGGATTGCCTCGGTCCTCAACATAGACAGGGACGCAATGATTGCCACTCCCGCGGCCTCAGCGGCGGGCTAC
>NZ_JBFUCJ010000197.1:0-6919 GCF_056405295.1 Variovorax sp. P1_H2
CTCGTACTCGACGTGCGCGGTGTTGATCGTGATGCCGCGCGCCTTTTCTTCCGGAGCCGCGTCGATCTGGTCGTAGGCCTTCGCTTCGCCGCCGAACTTGGCCGACAGCACGGTGGCAATCGCCGCCGTCAGCGTCGTCTTGCCATGGTCCACGTGACCGATCGTGCCCACGTTGACGTGCGGCTTCGTGCGGGTGAATTTTCCTTTTGCCATTTTCTCGACTCCGAAAAATAACTAGATCAACACACTGACATGGGGTTGCAACCGGCCGGCTGCAACCCCAAAACTGGTGCCCATTGCGGGAATCGGACCCGCGACCTCTCCCTTACCAAGGGAGTGCTCTACCACTGAGCCAAATGGGCGATATCAAAAATCTGCAAAAACACTGCGCTTCGCGCCGACCTGGACTTCTGGAGCGGGAGACGGGAATCGAACCCGCGTCATTAGCTTGGAAGGCTAGGGTTCTACCATTGAACTACTCCCGCATCGTGGCACCCGCCCTTGCTCGGGAAGCACCGCAACGGTCACAGTCAAGCGCTCTGCAAAATCCATTCATCGCTGGTGGAGAGGGCTGGATTCGAACCAGCGTACTCGTAAGAGGGCAGATTTACAGTCTGCTGCCATTAACCACTCGGCCACCTCTCCGGCGAACCTCGGAATATAGCACGAGTTTCGGGGCCGGTCGATCGCAGCCCGTCTACCCGGGCCGTTTTCCCGAGAGCCTCACATTTTCGCACGAAATCAGGCGCCTTCTTGCCCGGACCCCAAGGATTCCGCTTCGCGCCAGCCGCGAGCCTGGCCGAAATGGCCGCAGCCGATGAAGGGAAGCGGGGGTCGCAGGGCCGACAACGGGGACGGATGGTTGGCGACAAGGACTTTGTGACTATTTGTATCGATCAGGGCACGCTTGCTCTGCGCATGGGCGCCCCACAGCATGAAGACGACGGGCCGTTCGCGGGCCGCCACATGACGGATCACCGCGTCGGTCAGCACCTCCCAGCCGCGCCCCGAATGGCTGGCCGCCTGCCCCTCCTCCACGGTCAGGCAGGTGTTCAGCAGCAGCACGCCGTGCGATGCCCATTTGACCAGGCTGCCACCCGGGTTCGGAAAGGCCGGCGGGCGGGTGCCGAGGTCGCGCTCCAGCTCTTTGAAGATGTTGCGCAGCGAGGGCGGCAACGGCACGCCCGGCGCGACCGAGAAGGCCAGCCCTTCGGCCTGCCCGCGGCCGTGGTACGGGTCCTGGCCGAGGATCACGACGCGGACGTCCTCGGGCGGCGTCAGCTCGAGGGCACGCAGCGGCCGCGGCGGGAAGATCACGGCCCCGGCGGCCAGCCGCTCGCGCAGGAATCCGAGCAGCTTCACGCCGACCGGACCGGCGAAGAATTCATCCACCAGCGGCCGCCAGCCGGGCGCGACCGGCCAGTCGGCCGGGTCGGCGCTCGCCAGTTGATCGGCCCCGTTCGCCGGCGCGGCGCTCATCGGAACAGCTCGGCCAGCGCCTCGCCCGGCTCGTCGGCCCGCATGAAGGTCTCGCCGACCAGGAAGGCGTGGACGCCGGCGGCGCGCAGCCGGGCCACCTCGTCGCGCGTCGCGATGCCCGATTCGGTCACCAGCAGGCGATCGGCCGGCACCCTCGGCAGCAGATCGAGGGTGGTCTGAACCGAGACCTCGAAGGTGCGCAGGTTGCGGTTGTTGACGCCGATCAGCGGCGTGCGCAGCTTCAAGGCGCGATCGAGTTCGTCGCCGTCGTGCGCCTCGACCAGCACCGCCATGCCGAGCCCGGCCGCGATGGCCTCGTAGTCGCGCATCTGGGCATCGTCGAGGCAGGAGACGATCAGCAGGATGGCGTCGGCGCCCATCGCGCGCGACTCGTAGACCTGGTAGGGATCGACGATGAAGTCCTTGCGCAGCACCGGCAGCGCGCAGGAGGCCCGCGCCTGCTTCAGGTAGTCGACGCCGCCCTGGAAGAACTGGCGGTCGGTCAGCACCGACAGGCAGGCGGCGCTGACCTGGCCGTCGCCCTCGGCATAGCTCTGGGCGATGTCGGCCGGAATGAAATCGGCGCGCAGCACGCCCTTGCTCGGACTGGCCTTCTTGACCTCGGCGATGACCGCGGCGGCGCCGGCGGCGATCTTGGCGCGCAGCGCACCGACGAAGTCGCGCGTCAGCACGCGGCTCTCGGCATCGAAGCGCACGGCCTCGAGCGGGCTTCTCTTCTTGGCCGCGGCGATCTCCTCGCGCTTGACGGCGACGATCTTCTCCAGGGTGTTCGACATGCTTGCTTTCTCCTCAGGCCGCCGCGGTGGCCGCGGCGAGTTCGGCCAGCTTGGCCTTGGCGGCGCCGGAATCGAGCGCGGCACGCGCCCGCTCGATGCCGGCGGCGATCGATTCGCAGACATTGGCCGCATAGAGCGCGGCGCCGGCGTTCAGCACGACGATGTCGCGCGCCGGACCGGGCTGGTTGTCCAGCACGTCGAGCAGCATCGCCTTCGATTGCTCGGGGGTCTCGACGCGCAGGCTGCGGTTGCTCGCCATCGCGAAGCCGAAGTCCTCGGGATGCAGCTCGTACTCGCGCACCTCGCCGCCCTTCAGCTCGCCGACCATGGTGGCGGCGCCAAGCGAAATCTCGTCCATGCCGTCGCGGCCGTAGACCACCAGCGCATGCTCGGCGCCGAGGCGCTGCAGCGCCCGCACCTGGATGCCGACCAGGTCGGGGTGGAACACGCCCATGAGGATGTTGGGCGCGCCGGCCGGATTGGTCAGCGGGCCGAGGATATTGAAGATGGTCTTGATGCCGAGCTCCTTGCGCACCGGCGCCACGTTCTTCATGGCCGGATGGTGGTTCGGCGCGAACATGAAGCCGATGCCGACGTCGGCGATGCATTTCGCGATCTGCTCGGGCTTCAGGTTGATGTTGATGCCCAGCGACTCGAGCACGTCGGCGCTGCCGGACTTGCTGCTGACGCTGCGCCCGCCGTGCTTGCTGACCTTGGCGCCGGCCGCCGCGGCGACGAACATGGTGCAGGTCGAGATGTTGAAGGTGTGGGAGCCGTCGCCGCCGGTGCCGACGATGTCGACCAGGTTCGTGGTGTCCGCCACCGGTACCTTGGTCGAGACTTCGCGCATGACCTGCGCCGCGGCGGTGATCTCGCCGATGGTCTCCTTCTTGACGCGCAGGCCGGTGATCAGCGCCGCCATCATCACGGGCGAGCATTCGCCGCTCATGATGAGGCGCACGATGTGCAGCATCTCGTCGTGGAACACCTCGCGGTGCTCGATGGTGCGCTGCAGGGCTTCCTGGGGAGTGATGGGCATGATGGTTGTCTCTCTAGTGGGTGGACGACGGTGCCGGCGGCGGATCGGAAAGCGCGAGCCGGAGGCCGGGGCCGGCGCGGCGCGCGGTCCAGCCGGCCCGCAGCGAATGGACCTCAGGCATGGAAGAAGCTCCGGATCGCGCCGACGGCGCGGTCGATGCCGGCCGCGTCGACGTCCAGATGGGTGGCGAAGCGCAGCCGGTAGAGACCGGTGGCCAGCACGCCCTGTGACTTCAGATGCGCGAGCAGTTCGCCCGAACGCGAGCGGGCATCGCCCGCCAGGTCGACGAACAGCAGGTTGGTCTGCGGGGCCTCGACCTGCAGTTCGGGAATGCCCGCCAGGCCCTCTGCCAGCCGGCGCGCCAGCGCATGGTCGTCCGCCAGCCGGTCGACGTGCTGCTCGAGGGCGTGCGAGGCCGCCGCCGCCAGCAGGCCGGCCTGGCGCATGCCGCCGCCGGCCATCTTGCGGATGCGATGGGCCCGAGCGATGAAGTCGCGCGATCCGCACAGCGCCGAGCCGACCGGTGCGCCCAGGCCCTTGCTGAAGCAGACCGAGACGCTGTCGAAGCAGCCGGCGATGCGACGCGCCTCGGCGCGCACGCCGGTGCCGAGCCCCGCCGCCTGCGCGGTCGCGGCATTGAACAGACGGGCGCCGTCGAGGTGGCGCGCCAGGCCCCTGCGCTGCGCGAGCTGCGTCGCCTGCTCCACGTAGGCGAAAGGCAGCAGCTTGCCGCCCAGCGTGTTCTCGAGCGCCAGCAGCCGGGTGCGCGCGAAGTGGGCGTCGTCGGGCTTGATCGCGGCCTCGATCGCATCGAGCGCCAGCGTGCCGTCGGGCTGGTGGTCGAGCGGCTGCGGCTGCACGCTGCCGAACACCGCCGCGCCGCCGCCTTCCCAGCGGTAGCAATGCGCCTGCTGGCCGACGATGTACTCGTCGCCGCGCTGGCAGTGCGCGAGGATCGCGCAGAGGTTGCTCTGGGTGCCGGTCGGCACGAACAGCGCCGCCTCGAAGCCCAGCAGCTCGGCGATCTGCCGCTGCAGCGCGTTGACGCTCGGGTCGTCGGCGAAGACGTCGTCGCCGAGCGGCGCCGCCAGCATCGCGGCGCGCATGGCGTCGGTCGGCTGGGTCACGGTGTCGCTGCGCAGGTCGACGACCTTGGTCGAAGGGTTGCTCATTGCGGTCACTCCAGGAAGTTGCGCAGCATGGCGTGGCCGTGCTCCGTGAGGATCGATTCGGGGTGGAACTGCACCCCCTCGATGCGCACCGCGTGCGCGAAGCCGGTGTGGCGCACGCCCATGATCTCGCCGTCGTCGGTCCAGGCGGTGAGCGCCAGCGCCTCGGGGCAGGAGGCGCGCTCGATCGCCAGCGAGTGGTAGCGGTTGACGCTGAACTTCTCGGGCAGGCCGGCGAAGACACCCTCGCGCGTGGTCGTGATCTCGCTGGTCTTGCCGTGCATCAGCTGCTGGGCGCGAATGATCTTGCCGCCGAAGGCGGCGCCGATCGCCTGGTGCCCGAGGCAGACGCCGAGGATCGGCAGCCGGCCCGCGAAGGCCTGGATCGCCGCCACCGAGACGCCGGCTTCGGCCGGCGAGCACGGGCCCGGCGAGACTACCAGCCGGTCGACGCCGCCGGCGATCCGCTCGCGCAGGCCCTCGAGCGTGATCTCGTCGTTGCGATGGACCTCGACCTCGGCGCCGAGCTCGCCGAAATACTGCACCAGGTTGTAGGTGAAGCTGTCGTAGTTGTCGATCATCAGGAGCTTCATGGCTTGACTCCGATCCGGTGCACGCCCTTGACCACCGGGAACACGTTGAAGTTGATCAGCAGGCCCAGCCGGAGCCCCGACAGGCGCACGGCCGCCTGGGCCTGCGCGCGGTGCAGGTCGGTCAGCGCATCGACCGCCTTGAGCTCGACCACCACCGACTGCTCGACCACGAAGGCGGCGCGGCAGACCTCGCCGAGCGAGCGGCCCTTGTAGCTGGCCGCCACCGGCACGTTGCGCTGGAAACCGATCTCGCGCTCGGCCAGTTCGATCTCGAGCGCGGCGGCGTACACGGCCTCGGGCAGGCCGGTGCCGAGCACCCGCTGCACCTCGACGGCGGCGCCGATGATCTCGTGCGAGAAGTCGTTGTTGTTGTTGTCTTCGGTGCTCATAGTGCCCCCTCGCTTGCCACTTCGTGTGCTGCGCTGCCCCCCGAGGGGGCGCGAGCTTGCTTGGGGCGGCCCGGCGCGGCGCTCATTCCAACCCCTCCTCGACCAGCTCGGCAGCGCGCAGCAGCGCCCGCGCCTTGGCTTCGGTCTCTTTCCATTCGAGCTCGGGCACCGAGTCGGCCACCACGCCGGCCGCGGCCTGCACATGCAGCATCTGGTCTTTGACGATGCCGGTGCGGATCGCGATCGCGACGTCCATGTCGCCGGCGTAGCTGATGTAGCCGCAGGCGCCGCCGTAGAGGCCGCGCTTGGTCGGCTCGAGCTGGTCGATCAGCTCCATCGCGTGCACCTTGGGCGCGCCCGTGAGCGTGCCGGCCGGGAAGGTGGCCTTGAGCACGTCGATCGCGGTCATGCCGTCCTTCAAGGTGCCTTCGACGTTGCTCACGATGTGCATCACGTGGCTGTAGCGCTCGACCGCGAAGGCCTCGGTCACCTTCACGCTGCCGGTCTTGGCGATGCGGCCGATGTCGTTGCGCGCCAGGTCGATCAGCATCACGTGCTCGGCGCGCTCCTTGGGGTCGTTGATCAGCTCGACCTCGGCCGCGCGGTCGAGCTCGGGCGAGGCGCCGCGCGGCCGCGTGCCGGCCAGCGGGCGGATGGTGATCTTCTGCTCGCCCTCGCCGGTGTGCTCCTGCCGCACCAGGATCTCCGGCGAGGCGCCGACGACGTGGAAATCGCCCAGGTGGTAGTAGTACATGTAGGGCGACGGGTTGAGCGAGCGCAGCGCCCGGTAGAGCGACAGCGGCGACTCGGTGTAGCGCTTGCTGATGCGCTGGCCGACCTGCACCTGCATGAAGTCGCCGGCCGCGATCAGCTCCTTGGCGCGTTCGACCGCGGCCAGGTAGTCGGCCTTGGCGAAGCTGCGCTGCGCCGGATGCGCCTGGCTCGGCAACACCCGCGGCGCGCTGACCGAGTACTTGAGCTGGTCGCGCAGCTCGCGCAGCCGGCGCTTGGCGTTGGCATAGGCCTCGGGCTGAGCCGGGTCGGCATAGACGATCAGGTAGAGCTTGCCCGAGAGGTTGTCGATCACCGCCAGCTCCTCGCACTGCAGCAGCAGGATGTCGGGGCAGCCCAGGGCATCGGGCGGGCAGCTTTTTTCGAGCTTCTTCTCGATGTGGCGCACGGTGTCGTAGCCGAAGTAGCCGGCCAGCCCGCCGCAGAAGCGCGGCAGGCCCGGACGCAGCGCCACCTTGAAACGCTGTTGGTAGGCCGCAACGAAATCGAGCGGGTTGCCATGGGCTTTTTCCACGACTTTGCCGTCCGTTACAACCTCGGTCAGCGCGTCGGCGCCGAAGCCGCTGGCCCGCAGCAGCGTGCGCGCCGGCAGGCCGATGAAGCTGTAGCGGCCGAAGCGCTCGCCGCCGACCACCGATTCGAGCAGGAAGCTGTGCTTGCC
>NZ_JBFUCJ010000198.1:0-6743 GCF_056405295.1 Variovorax sp. P1_H2
CATGCAAGGAGTGCAACGCCGGGTGGCTCGTCCTGGCAGGCCTTCCCTGCGGGTTGCCGGGCCAAGGGGCCGTCTGCGGCGTTGCCCSCGCTTGCAAGGCGAAAGCCTTGCTGCGCGCGGGCGCCTTGCATCCAGCCCCTTGGCCCGGCAACGCGATCCCCGGAAATAGTGTGAACAGGCCCTAGGCCTTCGGCGCCTTCTGCGGCCGCTTCCAGCCGGGGAAGCTGGCCTGCCTGGCACGCGAGATCGTGAGCGCACCGGGCTCGGTGCTCTTGGTGATGGTCGAGCCGCCCCCGACGGTGCCGCCGGCGCCGATCGTGAGCGGCGCCACCAGCACGCAGTTGCTGCCCACGTGGACGTCGTCGCCGATGATCGTGCGGTGCTTGTTGGCGCCGTCGTAGTTGGCCGTGATGCTGCCGGCGCCGTAGTTGACCCGCTGGCCGACCGTGGCGTCGCCCAGGTAGGCCAGGTGGTTGGCCTTGGCACCGGCCGCGAGGGTCGAGTTCTTCACTTCCACGAAGTTGCCGATGTGCACCTCGGCACCCAGCCGGGCCCCGGGCCGCAGCCGCGCGAACGGTCCGACCAGGGCGCCGGCGCCGACGGTCACGCCGGCCTTCTCGCCGTCGATGTGGGTGAAGGGATGGATCACCGCACCGGTCTCGATGCGCGCGTTGGCGATCACGCAGTTGGCGCCGATGCGGACATCCGCACCCAGCGACACCGCCCCTTCGAAGACGCAGTTGACATCGATCTCCACGTCCGACTCGCAGGCCAGCGTGCCACGCAGGTCGAAGCGTGCCGGGTCGGCCAGCCGCACGCCTTGCGCCATCAGCGCCTGGGCCTGCCGCAGCTGGTAGGCGCGCTCGAGTGCCGCCAGCTGAGCAGGGCTGTTGACGCCGGCCACCTGCAGCGGGTCGTCGGTGCGGTGCGCGATCACCGGCACGCCGTCCACGGCCGCGAAGCCGACGACGTCGGTCAGGTAGTACTCGCCTTGCGCGTTCTTGTTGTCCAAGCGCGCCAACCAGGTCTTGAGCAGCCGCGCCGGCACCGCCATCACGCCGCTGTAGATCTCGCGGATGGCGCGCTGCGCCTCGTTGGCGTCCTTCTCTTCGACGATCGACTGGACCTCGCCCTCGGCATCGAGGCCGCCCTGCACCCGCACGATGCGGCCGTAGCCCTTGGGGTCGTCGACCCGGATCGTCAACAGCGCCAGCCGCCGGCCCGCGCTCTCGGCCACGAGCGCGCGCAGCGTGTCGCCACTGATCAGCGGCACGTCGCCCGACAGCACCAGCACCGTGCCGTCGTCGGGCAGGAGCGGGGCCGCCTGCTGCACGGCATGGCCGGTCCCGAGCTGCGGCATCTGGCGCGCGAACCGAGGCGACACGCCGGCCACGGCGCCTTCGAGGGCGGCTTCGACGTCGGCCGCACCATGGCCGGTCACGACCACGATGTGGCGCGCGCCGATGCCGGCCGCCGTATCGATCACGTGGGCCACGAGCGCGCGCCCGCCCAAACGATGCAACACTTTGGGCAGGCTGCTCTTCATGCGCGTGCCTTTGCCGGCCGCCATGATGACGACGTCGATAGGCTCCTGGTTGTCCTGCGGAATTTGATCCATGCCACTTTCCCGAATACGTTGCGCAATGCTGGCGCGAATTATCGGCGCCATCGCCCTGGCCACCCTGCTCTCGGCCTGCAGCGCCGTCCAACTGGCCTACAACAATCTGCCCGAGATCAGCTACTGGTGGCTCGACGGCTACGTCGACTTCGACGACGCCCAGACGCCGCAGGTACGCGACGAACTGCGCCGCTTGCTGGCCTGGCACCGGCGCGAGGAACTGCCGAAGATCGCCGACCTGCTGCAGGAGGCGCAGGCGCTGGCGCCCGCCGACCTGACACCGGCCCAGGCCTGCGCGCTGTTCGACGCGATCCGGCTGCGCCTGCTGGCCTTGGCCGAGCGGGCGGAGCCCGCAGGGGCCACGCTGGCGCTCAGCCTCAGCGAGGCGCAAGTGGAACACCTCGCCCGCAAGTACGGAAAGATCAACGACGAATACAGAAGAGACTGGCTCGATCGCAGTCCGGCCCAGCAGCGAGAAAGGCGCTACGACCAGTTCCTCGATCGCAGCGAGGACTTCTACGGCCGGCTCGACGCCGGGCAACGCGCGCTGCTGCGGCAGCAGGTGGAGCGATCCGCTTTCGATCCGCGCGAACTGGACACGGAACGCCGACAGCGCCAGCGGGAGGCGCTGGCGCTGCTGGGCCGATTCCTGGCCGCGAAACAGCCTGCTGCCGAGGCACAGGCAGCGCTCCACAGCTACGTGATGCGGATCGCCGAGCCGCCGCCCGGACCCGCGCGCGATCGCCAGCACAGGATGCGGCAGGAGTCTTGCGCGACCATCGCTGCGCTTCACAACCAGACCAGCGCGACCCAGCGCGAGCAGGCCGCGCGAAGGCTGCAGCGCTACGAGGACGACCTGCGCGCGCTGGCGGCCCCGCAATGAACGCCGAGCGCGGTCCTCGGCGGATTTAGAACATTTGTTTACACTCGGCAACGATCTACTTGACGCTTCATGAACATCACACTCTGCACACTCTTCGAGGGAAACTACCACTTCGGTGTGGCGGCGCTTTCCAACTCCCTGATCGCTTCAGGCTACGTCGGCGACCTGTGGGTGGGGTTCCGGGGCCCACTCCCCGCATGGATCCTCGATGCGCCCGGCTACCGGAAGGCCACCGGCGAGCTCCAGGTCGCGCCGACGCTGAGGCTGCGCTTGCTGGAACTGGACACGCCGCTCCATTTCACCTACTACAAGCCGACCTTCCTGCGCGAAATGCTGGAACGGCATGCGCCGGACGCGGACGTGGTGGCCTACGTCGACCCCGACATCGTGGTCAAGTGCGACTGGCCCTCGTTCATGGGCTGGTTCACCGAGGACGGCATCTCGCTGGTCGAGGACGTCAACGCCTACTTTCCGGCCCGGCACCCCAAGCGACTGCTGTGGAATCGCTTCTTCGCTTCACACGGCATCACGCCCCGACGGGCGCTCGAGCGCTACTACAACGCCGGCTTCATCGCGGTCCCGCGCCAGCACCTCGACTTCCTGGACCTCTGGCGCCGCCTGTGCGACCTGGTGGTGGCGCACAACGGGAACGCCAAGACGCTGAAGGCCGGGGGATCCGCGACGCTGTTCCACTCGACCGACCAGGACGCATTGAACTTCGCGCTCACCGTCTGCGAGGCGCCGCTCAACACGGCCGGGCCGGAAGCCATGGATTTCGCGCCCGGCGGCTATTACCTGTCGCACGCGATCGGCCCGGTCAAGCCCTGGCATGGCCGCCATGTCCGCCAGGCACTGGGCGGGCGTCCGCCGTCGCTTGCCAGCAAGGCGTACTACCGCTTCGCCAATTCGCCGATCAAGGTGTATTCGGACGGTGCCCTGGCCCAGCGGCGGGTTGGACTCGCGATTGCCAGCCTCATCGGACGCGTCTACGGCCGGACCTGAGGCGCTGCGCCCCACTGTCGCCATCGCAGGACCAGCAGGCCGTACTGGTAGCCGAAACTGGCGACGCCGGTCGCAATGGCGAAGCCCAGCACCGAACGCAGGTCGCTGATGCCGATCACGGCCAGGTAGAGCACCTGGATCGCCAGCGTCGCCAGGATGCTGTAGCTCTGGCCCGAGGTCGCGCCGCGCACCGTCAACGAGCGGAAGGCGAAGCCGGCAGCGCTGGCGAGGATGGACGACAGGAACATCATCCAGACCAGCGGTTCCATGTTGCGGTACTTCTCGCCCAGCAGCAGGATCCAGTACTGGGGCAGGACGTAGGCGCTCAACAGCGCCAGCGCCATCATGCCGAGATAACTCAGGTGGGCCCGCCACATGATCATGCGAAGCCCGTCCCCGGCCGGCGTGCGCGCGATCGCCGGGAACAGCAGGATGTTGGTCACCCGGTCCACCACGATCAGCGCCATCGCCAGCCGCCCGAAGGCACCGACCTCCGCCACCATGTTGGAAGTCCCGAAGAGCGAGACCAGGAACACCGTGATAACCCCCTGCAACTGGTAGAAGATCGCCGGCAGCACCAGGGGCTTGGCGATCCGGACCACCTGCGCATCCACGCGCTTCGCGTCAACGGCGTCCAACCTGGTTTCCACGATCCGGCGCGCCGCGAAATCGCGACGGATGAGCAGGATGCTGATGGCGCTGGCGACCCCGGTGGCAGCGACGATGCCGGCCACCGACCATGACCCGAGCGGCAGGACGAGCACCGTGCAGACGACCGCGATGCGGACCACGGTCGCCGTCAAGCCGACCCGGCTCAAGGTCGTGACGTGGCCCAGGATCGTGAGCACCGTGCCCATGTAGTGCTCGCGCAGGGTGATCACGACGGCCGCGAACGCGAACAGCGAGGCCAGCAGGTAGCCGCGGTCGAGCCAGCCGTGGTCGCGCGAGCTCAGAAACCAGTAGGGCACGACGATCACGACGCCGGCGCCCAGCAGCATCCAGCGCCTGCGAAACACCTGCCGGCAGGCTCCGACCACCCAGGGCACTTCGCGGGCGCGCTGGCCGACCACCGGCAGGCAGCAATGGGCCAGCCCCAGGTCGGTCACGCCGAGCAGCAGGGTGAAGCATGCGAACAGGAAGGTGTAGGCCGCGTACTGGTCCTTGGGCAACACGTTGACGACCAGCAGGCCGGCAATGCCGCCGGCAACCACGGAGAAGGATTCGACGCCGCCGACCATGGCGATCTGGCGCAGACGGGCAAGAAGGTTCACGGGCGAAAGGCGTCGGTCATGATGGCCGGCGTCGGCCGGGAGCGAAAGGGATCGGACCCGGAACCGGGCAAGGGCTCTACGATACGCGAAGGCGGGGGGGCGCCGCTCGGATCAACGGCGCCGGCTGCATCGGCCGTTCGAAGTCGTCGCCCAGGGTCTCCTGAGTCACGAGCTTGTCATCGATCAGCTTCTCCTCGCACGCCGCCAGCCACCCGACGTGGTGGCCGTGCGTGTGGCCGTTGGCAGACTCGTCCTGCGGGCCCGGAGGCGCTGCCCCCGAAGGGGCACCAGGCCGCCTTGAGGCGGCCCGGCGCGCCATCAGCTCAGGCGGCGTCCCAGCTGTAGGTCGCGCCGTTGCTGTCCCACGGCTCCATCACGATGCGTTCGCCGGCCGCGACCGCCAGCGACTCGCCCGGGGCCAGCACCAGATCCTCGCTGCCGGCGTGGGCGGTGGCGTCGCGGGTCACCCAGACCCGGCCCTGCCGGACACGCAGCACGCTCGCGCTGGCGGCCTTCAGGCTCATTGCATGGCCGGCATCGAGTTGCCAGGCACCGCGGCGGACGGCTGGCGGCACGGCAGCCGGTCGGGCCAGGACGGCGGACGGAAGCGACGAAGAGGTGCAAGCAACGGACATGGTGTGGACTCCTGAGGTGACTGTGCGCAATGGCGCGCTTCGGGAATGAATGATCTTCCTCCGCTCGTTGGCAGTCCAATGAAAACGCGGTAGCCTACTGATTCCGGTTTCGCATCAATCCAACCTTCGGCCAAGGCCCGCCGTGCTGCATTCCCAGACCCATCTGCGCTCCCGCCCGATCTCCGCCGGCCATCTGCGGGCCTTCGAAGCGGTCGCCCGGCACCTGAACTTCCGCGCCGCCGCCGAGGAAATGGCACTGACGCAGTCGGCCGTGAGCCGGCAGATCCAGTCGCTCGAGGAAGAGGTCGGCGTCGGCCTGTTCCTGCGCCACACGCGGGCGGTCGAACTCACGGGCGCCGGCGCCCAGCTGCTGCTGGCGGTGCAGCAGTCGCTGCCTCGGATCGACGGTGCGGTGCGCCAGATCCGGCAGAACGCGGGCCGCAAGAGCGTGTCCCTCACGACTTTCGCCTCCTTCGCCTCGATGTGGCTGATCCCGCGCCTCGAGGCCTTCCAGCGCGACAACCCCGAAATCGACATCCGCATCGATGCCAGCGACGTGGCGCTCGACATGGACATCGCCGACGTCGACATCGCCCTGCGCTACGGCCCGCGCGAGAACATGCCTGCCGGGGCGCTGCGCCTCTTCGGCGAAACGATCACGCCGGTGGCCAGCCCCTGGCTGATCAAGAGCAACCCGGCCATCAAGGCGCCGCCCGACATCGCGCACTTCACCCTGATCGAAGCCGGCGACGCCCACCGCACGCACCTCGAATGGCTGACCTGGCGGCGCTGGTTCGAGGTCAACGACATGCCGCGCGCCCAGCCCCGGCGCTGGCTTTATTTCAACTATGCCTACCAGATGGTCCAGGCCGCGCTCACGGGCCAGGGCGTGGTGCTGGCGCGCAGCTCGCTGATCGCCGAGAGCCTGGCCAACGGCGACCTGGTGGAGGTGCTGCCGCAGCACCGGATGGATTCCCCGATGGCCTACTGGCTGATCACCGGCCCGCGCAGCGCGCCGCGGCCCGAAATCCAGGCCTTCTGCGAGTGGCTGCAAGGCCAGGCCGCCACTACGCGCGAGACCATCGGCGAGGTGCCGGACCCAGACACCGTGGATCAGCTGGACTGAGCCTGACCGTCAGCCCCACCGTGCTCCCCTCGGGGCCGGGCGCAGCCAGGCCCGTTGGTGAAACACCGAGGAACCGGCTTTGCCGGGCCTCTGGTGTTGCCCCCGGCAGGGGGCTGAGGAGCCGTGGCTCCAAGCCTGCCTGCGCAGGCTTGGACGGCTCCGAAGGGCCGCTGCCTCTGGCGGCGACTCGAGGCGCCCGGACACGAAG
>NZ_JBFUCJ010000199.1:0-6668 GCF_056405295.1 Variovorax sp. P1_H2
CCGGCTTTGCCGGGCCGCTGGTGTTGCCCCCGGTAGGGGGTGGGAGGGCTACACGCAGTGAGCCCGACCTGGGGGCGAGCAACAGTGCCACCGCGGAACCGGCTTTGCCGGGCCGCTGGTGTTGCCCCCGGTAGGGGGTGGGAGGGCTACACGCAGTGAGCCCGACCTGGGGGCGAGCAACAGTGCCACCGCGGAACCGGCTTTGCCGGGCCGCTGGTGTTGCCCCCGGTAGGGGGTGGGAGGGCTACACGCAGTGAGCCCGACCTGGGGGCGAGCCTATTCCTTGTCGTTCTTGAGTTGGGGCAGGGATGCACCCTGCGTCGACGACAGCAGCCCGGTCTGCGTGTAGATCGCCAGCTTGGCGCGCGTGTCGACGATGTCCAGGTTGCGCATCGTCAGCTGGCCGATGCGGTCCAGCGGACTGAACGGCGCGTCCTCGACCTTTTCCATCGACAGGCGCTCGGGCGCATAGGTCAGGTTGGGGCTCACGGTATCGAGGATCGAGTAGTCGTTGCCGCGGCGCAGCTCGACCGTGACCTCGCCCGTGACCGCGCGCGCCACCCAGCGCTGGGCCGTCTCGCGCAGCATGATGGCCTGCGGGTCGAACCAGCGGCCCTGGTAGAGCAGGCGGCCGAGGCGGCGGCCGCTGTCGCGGTACTGCTCGATCGTGTCCTCGTTGTGGATGCCGGTCACCAGGCGCTCGTAGGCGATGAACAGCAGCGCCAGGCCGGGGGCCTCGTAGATGCCGCGGCTCTTGGCCTCGATGATGCGGTTCTCGATCTGGTCGCTCATGCCCAGGCCGTGGCGGCCGCCGATGCGGTTGGCTTCGAGCAGCAGGTCGACCAGGCTGGCGTACTCGACGCCGTTGAGGGCGACCGGACGGCCTTCCTCGAAGCGGATGCGGACCTCTTCGCGCGGGACTGAGACCTCGTCCTTCCAGAAGGCGACGCCCATGATCGGCTGCACGATCTTCATGCCGCTGCTCAGGAACTCGAGGTCCTTGGCCTCGTGCGTGGCGCCCAGCATGTTCGAGTCGGTCGAATAGGCCTTCTCGGTCGACATCTTGTAGGCGAAGCCGGCCTTCTGCATGAACTCCGACATCTCCTTGCGGCCGCCGAGCTCGTCGATGAAGGTCTGGTCGAGCCAGGGCTTGTAGATCTTGAGCGCCGGGTTGGTCAAGAGGCCGTAACGATAGAAGCGCTCGATGTCGTTGCCCTTGAAAGTGCTGCCGTCGCCCCAGATGTGGACGTCGTCCTCCTTCATCGCCGACACCAGCATGGTGCCGGTGACCGCGCGGCCCAGCGGCGTGGTGTTGAAGTAGGTCAGGCCGGCCGTCGTCACGTGGAAGGCGCCGGCCTGCAGCGCGGCGATGCCTTCGGCGGCCAGCTGGGTGCGGCAGTCGATCAGGCGCGCCTTCTCGGCGCCATAGAGCATCGCCTTGCGCGGGATCTCGTCGTAGTCGGGCTCGTCGGGCTGCCCGAGGTTGGCGGTGTAGGCGTAGGGAATCGCGCCCTTGTTGCGCATCCAGTGCAGCGCGGCGCTGGTGTCGAGGCCGCCCGAAAAGGCGATGCCGACCTTCTGGCCGGCGGGAACGTTCTGGAGGATGGTGGAGGACATGCGCGTAGGTTTCCGGTTCAGCCGAAGTGGCAGATATAGCTGTAGGGCTCGCCGCTGACGCGGATCTGGAAGCTGGAGTTGCCCGGCACGCTGAATTTCTCGCCCGCGCCCGAGGCCACCCATTCGCTGCTGCCCGCAAGCAGATACTCGCATCGGCCGCCGGCGCCTTCCATGGTTTCCGGCGCGCCGGTGTTGAAGGTCAGGGTCGAGGGCAGGATCACGCCGACCGACTTCTTGCTGCCGTCGGCCAGCGTGAGGTTGTGGCTCACGCACTTGCCGTCGAAGTACACGTTGGCCTTGGTCGAGACCGTGGCGCTCTGGAGGGTTTCGGTTGTGCTCATGGGTAGAAAGGCCTGGCATTGCCCGCGTTTCGGCAAGCAAAAGGCGCGTTCTGAGGAAACGCGCCCGGTTGGGTTGGCAAAGCCGTTGATTTTAGGCTTGCCGGCCGGCCTTCCGGCCCGAACTGGGGATCAGCGCCAGCGGCCGTAGCCTCCGCCCCAGCCGCGCGAGTAGCCGAAGCCCAGCGAGATGCCGATCGGCGGGTAGGCGTAGGCGGGCGCCGGGTAGTACGCCGGTGCCGGGTAGTACAGCGGGCCCGGCTGCACGTAGACCGGGGCCGGGGCATAGACCGCTGCCGGCGGCGCGTAGACCGGGGCCGAGGCACCGCCACCCGACACCACCAGGCCCGGCTCGGGCACGACGTTGCTCCAGTCCTGTTGCGGCGGGGGGCCATCGACCGGGCCGGCGGCCATCTGGGGCTGCGGCGCCACCGGCACCGGCGTGGCCAAGCCGTATTGGGTCGAATCGACCCAGATGCTGGCGCCGGGCGGGTTGCTGACGCGCGTGTTGTACTGGCGGCCCGCGTACTCGTAGGTCACGTTGTAGCGGATGCTGCCGTTCGATTCGGTCACGGGTGAACTCGTGATCACCCGTGCCTGGACCTGCTCGGCCCGGGCCAGCGTGCCGAAACCGGCCAGTGCGGCCAGCAGCGACAGGGCGGACGCGGTACGAAAGGTTCTGTTGTTCATGTCGGATCTCCTGAATTCCCGGGGCGGGGGCGCCCTCGCAACCCGGTTGGAGGCCTTTGGGCCCCCGGGGTTCCAGCGTTTACAAAGCGTGGCTTGCCCACTCGGTGGCGTCGAACCCGGTTGTAACGTCACGTCCGGCGCCCCAGTTGACCACCGGCCGCTTGATCAGGCTGGGATTCGCCAGCAGCACCGCGCGGGCCGAGGCCGCATCGACCACCAATTCGCGGGTGGCGTCGTCCAGGCGCCGCCAGGTGGTGCCGCGGCGGTTGACCAGCGCCTCCCAGCCGGGCGCGGCAAGCCAGCGGTCGAGTTCGGCCTCGGGCACGCCGCCCTTCTTGAAATCGTGGAAGCTGTAGGCGACGCCATGGTCGTCGAGCCAGGCGCGTGCGCGCTTGACGGTGTCGCAATTCGGTATGCCGTAGAGGGTTGTCATGCGGCGATGATGCCCGCGGTGCCGGTCGGCGACAATTCCCGGCTCCATGAAAACCCTAGAAGACTGGCTGGCGCACGCCGAGCACCTGCATCCCAAGAACATCGAGCTCGGCCTGGACCGGGTCCGCGCCGTCGCCCAGCGCCTGGGCCTGGCCTTCGACTGCCCGGTCATCACCGTGGCCGGCACCAACGGCAAGGGCTCGACTTGCGCCATGCTCGAGTCGATCCTGACGCATGCGGGCTACCGCACCGCGGTGTTCACCTCGCCCCACCTGGTGCGCTTCGAGGAGCGGCTGCGGCTGTCGGGCGAGCAGGTCGACGGCGCCGCGCTGGCGCCTTTCTTCGAACAGGTCGAGCAGGGCCGGGGCGAAGTCCCGCTGACCTACTTCGAATTCACCACGCTGGCGATCCTGCTGTGCATCGCCGCGGCAAAGCCCGATGCCGCGATCCTCGAGGTCGGCCTGGGCGGCCGGCTGGACGCGGTCAACATCGTCGATGCCGACTGTGCCGTCATCACCAGCATCGACCTCGACCACATGGAATTCCTCGGCAACGACCGCGAGAGCATCGGCTTCGAGAAGGCCGGCGTGATGCGCGCCGGCCGGCCGGCGATCGTCAGCGACCCGATGCCGCCACAGAGCGTGGTCGACCACGCGGAAGCCATCGGCGCCGACCTCTGGCGCGTCGGCCGCGATTTCAACGTGATGGGCGACCAACAGCAATGGGGCTGGAGCGGCCGCGGCCGGCGCTACAGCGGGCTGGCCTATCCGGCGCTGCGCGGCGCCAACCAGCTGGTCAACGCGGCCGGTGTGCTGGCGGCGCTGGAGTCGCTGCGGCAGCGGCTGCCGATCACCGCCCAGGCGGTGCGCAACGGGCTGGCAATGGTCGAATTGCCCGGCCGCTTCCAGATCGTCCCGGGCGAGCCGGCGCTGGTGCTGGACGTTGCGCACAATCCGCACGCGGTGGCCGCGCTGGCCGAGAACCTCGACGCCATGGGCTTCTATCCGACCACCCACGCGGTCTTCGGCGTCATGGCCGACAAGGACCTGGCGCCGATGTTCGCCCGCATCGGGCCGATGATCGACCGCTGGTACTTCACCGACCTGCCGACCGCGCGGGCCGCCAGGGCCGACGACCTGATCGTCCGCTGGCAGGCCCAGAACAAGCGCAAGGATGTCTCGGCCAGCGTCCACGGCAACCCCATGGAAGCGCTCCAGGCCGCCATCGATCGCGCCGACCCCGCTGATAGAATCGTGGTCTTCGGATCGTTCTTCACCGTGGGTGGTGTGCTCGAGCACGGAACACCCCGTCTGGGCGCCAGGCACCTGTCTCCCGGCTCCTGAAACAGCCTGAATCCCGGCGCCCTTACCCCCGATTCCCCCCCCGTTTCCTCCCGTTTCAACCGCACGCAGCACCCCCCTCAGGAAAACGAATTTCATGGCGTTCTTCAAGTTCCGCACCCGCGGTCCTCAAGGCAACGAAGGGCGAAGCACCGTCGCCGCCGCGCCGGCGGAGAGCATCGAGGCGCTGCGTCGCCGGGCACGCCACCGGCTGCTGGGCGCCGCGGTCCTGGTGCTGATCGGCGTGATCGGTTTCCCGCTGCTGTTCGACACCCAGCCGCGGCCGATCTCGGTCGACATCCCGATCGAGATTCCCGACCGCAACAAGGCCAAGCCGCTGGCGCTGCCGGCGCCCCCGGCGCCGGCCGCTCCAAGCACCGACAAGCCGGCTGCCGGCAAGCCGGCCGCCGCCGCGCCCGCCTCGTCGGGCGGCGGCATGATCACCGAGGCGGCCGACGGCAGCGAGATTCCAGAGGGCAAGGTGGCGTCGTCGGTGCCGGCGGCCGAACCCGCACCTGCGCCCGAGAGCAAGCCGGTCCCCAAGGCCGAGCCGAAACCCGAACCGAAGCCGAAGGCCGAGGCCAGACCCGAGCCCAAGCCGGAGCCCAAGCCGGAGCCCAAGCCCGCGGCGCCGAAGACCGCGGCGACCGATGAAGCCGCCCGCGCCCGTGCGCTGCTCGAGGGCAAGCCGACCGCCGTGGCGGCAGCCGCTGCCGCCAAGCCGGCCGACGAGAACGGCCGCTTCGTGGTCCAGGTCGGTGCCTTCGCCGATGCGGACAAGGCACGCGAAGTGCGTCAGAAGCTTGAAAAGGCCGGCCTCAAGACCTATACCAGTGTCGCGAAGACGGCCGACGGCGAGCGCACGCGGGTGCGTGTCGGTCCCTTCGGCAACCGCGCCGAGGCCGACCGCGCCGCGGCCAAGGTCAAGGGCTTGTCTTTGTCGGCTGCCGTCCTCAGCTTGTAGGCTCGCGGATCGACGTGGCCACGCTCGACTGGATCGCCGTCGCGCTGCTCGTGGTGTCGATGCTGCTGGGCCTGGTGCGCGGACTGGTGTTCGAGGTGATTTCGCTGGCGGGGTGGGTCGTGGCCTTCGTGGTTGCCCAGTGGCTGGCCGAGGACGTGGGGCGCTGGCTGCCTTTTGGCGAACCGGCCGCGAGTTGGCGCTATGCCGCCGGCTTCGTGGGGGTGTTCGTCGGGGTGGCATTCGGCGTCGGGATGCTGGCGGCGCTCACGCGCAAGCTGGTGGCGGCGATCGGGCTGCGGCCGGTGGACCGGATCCTYGGCGGCGTTTTCGGCGTGGCGCGCGGCGCGGTGGCGATGCTGGCCGTCGCCGTGAGTGTTCATTTGCTGGCGTTGAGCGACAGTGCCTGGTGGCACGGATCGCGCAGCGCCATTGTTCTTGATGCGGCATTGCAGGGCCTGAAACCCGCGCTGCCTGATAAGTTGGCAAGCTACCTGCCCTGAGAGGATCGCTTCATGTGTGGAATCGTCGGCGTTGTCAGTAACGCTCCCGTCAATCAACTGCTCTATGACGCCTTGCTGCTGCTGCAGCACCGCGGCCAGGATGCCGCCGGCATCGTGACGCTGCTGGAGCGCAAGTTCTTCATGCACAAGGCCAAGGGCATGGTGCGCGATGTCTTCCGGACCCGCAACATGCGCGGCCTGCCGGGCGACATCGGCCTYGGCCAGGTGCGCTACCCGACCGCCGGCAACGCCTACAGCGAGGAAGAGGCGCAGCCCTTCTACGTCAACGCACCCTTCGGCATCGTGCTGGTGCACAACGGCAACCTGACCAATGCGCATGCGCTGCGGGCCGAGCTGTTCTCCACCGACCACCGCCACACCAACACCGAGAGCGACTCCGAGGTGCTGCTCAACGTGCTGGCCCATGAGCTCGACCGCGCCACCCGTGGCGGCCTGTTCGATTCGGCCACCCTGTTCGAGGCGGTGCGCAACACCCAGCGTCGCCTGCGCGGCTCCTACGCGGTGGTGGCGCTGATCGCCGGCCACGGCTTGCTGGCTTTCCGCGATCCCTACGGCATCCGTCCGCTGGCGATGGGCCGCGGTGCCGATGGCACCGTGATGGTGGCCAGCGAGTCGGTCGCGCTCGAGGGTTCGGGCCATGTGTTCGAACGCAACATCGCGCCGGGCGAAGCGGTCTTCGTCGACCTGCAGGGCCAGGTCCATGCCGAACAATGCGCCGACTCGCCGACGCTCAACCCCTGCATCTTCGAGTTCGTCTACCTGGCGC
>NZ_JBFUCJ010000200.1:0-6642 GCF_056405295.1 Variovorax sp. P1_H2
CCCGAGGGGGCCGCAGGCCGCCTTGGGGCGGCCCGGCGCCGGCCTGAGCCCCCACGCTCCCCCACTGCGTGTGGGTCGCTGCCCCCCGAGGGGGCCGCAGGCCGCCTTGGGGCGTGACGTCAATTTCCGGATGGTGGGGCTGAAGTCTCAGGCGGCGGCGGGCTGGTCGGCCTTGTATCCCAGCGCGCCCGAGATCTCGTTGGCGGTGGCTTGCAGCTTCGGCAGCCAGCCCTCGTCGAGCCGGTCGGCCGGCGCCGAGATCGACAGACCCGCGACCAGCTTGCCCTGGTCGTCGTAGATGCCGGCGGCCATGCAGCGCACGCCGAGCTCGAGTTCCTCGTTGTCGCGGGCGATGCCGTACTGGCGCGCCTTGGACAGCTCCCGCTCCAGTGCGGGCAGTTGCGTGATGCTGTTGCGCGTGTGGCCGGCCAGGCCGGTGCGCGTGGCGTAGCTTCGAATGCGCTGCGGTTCGTCGGCGGCTAGGAACAGCTTTCCGGTGGAGGTCAGGTGCAGTGGGGCGCGCCCGCCGATGGCCCGGACCACCTGCATGCCGGAACGTTCGCTGTAGGCGCGCTCGATGTAGACGATCTCGTCGCCCTGCCGCATGCTGAGGTTCACCGGCTGCTGCGTGAGCTTGTGCAACTCGCGCATCGGGGTCAGGGCCGCATCGCGGACGTTGAGCCGGCCCTTGACCAGATTGCCCAATTCGAGCAGGCGCATGCCCAGGCGGTAGCTGCCGGCCTCGGGGCGGTCGACGAATCGGCCCACCGCCAGGTCGTTGAGGATCCGGTGCGTGGTGGACGGATGCAAGCCCGTCTTCTCGCTGATTTCCTTGAGGGAGATCGCTTCTTCACGTGACGCCAGCACGTCGATGAGCGCGAACATTCGCTCGATGACCTGGATCACGGGCGTGGCGGGAACGTCTGATTGTGGTTTTCTCATGTGCAACACGGTGGGAGACCGGTCGCCATTTTACTTGGTGAAATGGGCTGGCGGCTGCCAGCGGCCGTCGATCAGCACTTCATGGGGTGCGTAGCGGGCCTTGTAGTTCATCTTGGAACTGCCTTCGATCCAGTAGCCGAGGTAGACGTGGGGCAGCGCGAGCTTGCGCGCCTGCTCGATCTGCCACAGCACGCTGTAGTTGCCATAGCCGGCACCCGGCTCGGGTTCATAGAAGGTGTAGACCGCCGACAGCCCGTCGTTCAGCACATCGAGGATCGACACAATCTTGAGCGCACCGGCGCTGCCGTCGGCGAGTGTCTCGCGGAACTCCACCAGCCGCGAATTGACTCGGCTCTGCAGCAGGAACTGCGTGTACTGGTCGATGCTGTCGTGGTCCATGCCGCCACCCGCGTGGCGGCCGTTCTGGTAGCGCAGGTAGAGCTGGTAGTGCTCGGGCACGAAGCACAGCTTGAGCACCCGCGCCTGCAGGTTGCCATGGCGAGTCAGGGCACGGCGCTGACTCCGGTTGGGCTTGAATTCGTTGGCCAGTACGCGCAGCGGCACGCAGGCGGTGCAGCCGTCGCAATAGGGCCGGTAGGTGAACATGCCGCTGCGCCGGAAGCCGCTCAGGACCAGGTCCGAATAGGCGTCGTTGTGGATCAGGTGGCTCGGCGTAGCGACTTGCGAGCGTGCCTGACGGTCCGGCAGGTAGCTGCACGGATAGGGGGCCGTAGCGTAGAACTGCAGCGTGTGGAGCGGGAGATCCTTGAGGTGCGTCACGTCGGGGTGGAGCTTCGCGCAGGCAGGAGTTCGCTCCAGTATACGGGCTCGAAGCGCCATTGAGGACCGCTCTCCTGCCTTGCGTGGGCGACGTGCGACACGAAGCGCGCCCGCGGCATTTCGCGGGCGCCGAGGCTGGCGAGATGGCTGGTCTTCTGCTGGCAGTCGATCATCGCGATGCCATGGCGGCGGCAGAACGCGACCAGCGCCGCCAGCGCGATCTTGGAGGCATCGGGCCGGCGCGTGAACATCGACTCGCCGAACACCGCGCGGCCGATGGCGACGCAATAGAGGCCGCCCGCGAGTTCGCCGTCGATCCAGGTCTCGACGCTGTGGGCATGGCCGGCGCGGTGCAGTGCGCGGTAGGCGGCCACCATCTCGGGCAGGATCCAGGTGCCGGACTGGCCGACGCGCGGCGCCTGCGAGCAGGCCGAGATCACGGCGGCGAAGCCGTGGTCGATGCGGATCTCGCAGGCCGGGGAGGCGCGGAACGCGGCCAGGGTCTTGCGCAGCGATCGGTGCAGCGTGAAATCGGCTGTCCGGAGGACCATGCGCGGATCGGGGCTCCACCAGAGGATCGGCTGGCCCTCGCTGAACCACGGAAAGATGCCGTTGCCGTAGGCCTGCAGCAGGCTGGCGACGTCGAGCCTTCCGCCGGCCGCCAGCAGGCCGGGCACGGGATCGGAGTCGCCCCAGGCCGACGCGGCTTCGGGCAGGGGGTCACCGGGATCGAGCCAGGGCAGTTGCATGGTCGGAGGTATACACGGCTTCGGGCAGAGTCGTTCTGCGACAAGCCGAATGATCGCTAAAACCCTATAGTCGTTCCTGCGCCAGCGAAAAATGACCCGGACAAGAGCTAAAGGACCACGGTGACCACAGAAACGAACCCCCTGCGCTTCGGAAGCGGCCAGGCCGTCAGGCGGCTGGAAGACGAGAAACTGCTGGCCGGTGACGGCCGCTACACCGACGACGTCGCGCCGCCTGGCCAGAGCTGGCTCTGCTTCGTGCGTTCCCCGTATCCGCACGCACGGCTGGCCTCGGTCGACACGTCGGCGGCCCTGGGGATGCCCGGCGTGCTCGGCATCTTCACCGGGGCCGACCTCGATCGAGCCGGCGTCAAGCCGATGCCCGGGGCCCCCTTCAAGCGTGCCGACGGCGGCGACTGCGCAACCCCCGCGCGCCGCGTGCTGGCGCTGGAGCGCGTGCGTTTCGTCGGCGAGCCGGTCGCCATCGTGGTCGCCGAGACGGCAGCGCAGGCCCGCGATGCGGCCGAGGCGGTCATGGTCGACTACGAAGAACTGCCGATGGTGGTCGACCTCGAGAGCGCGACCGCCGAAGGCGCGCCGCTGATCTGCGACGAGGGCACCGGCAACATCGCGGCCGAGATGCGCCACGGCAGCGCCGAGGCGACCGCAGCCGCCTTCGCCAAGGCCAGCCACGTCGTCGCCCTCGACGTCGTCAACCAGCGGGTGGTCGCGCTCACGATCGAGCCGCGCACCGTGCTGGCCGAATTCGACACGGCAACGGACCGGATCACGATCCGGATGAGCACGCAGATGCCTTCGGGCGTACGCGATTCCGTGTGCGACGCGATCGGCCTCGCGAAGGAAAAGGTGCGGGTGGTGGTGGGCGACGTGGGCGGCGGCTTCGGCATGAAGACCGGCGCCTATCCGGAGGACATCGCGGTCGCCTACGCCGCCCGAGCGCTCGGGCGCCCGGTGAAATGGGTGGCCGACCGCAGCGAGGAATTCCTCTCGACCTCCCATGGCCGCGACATCGAGGCGAAGGCCGAACTCGCGCTCGACGCCCAGGGCAAGATCCTCGGCCTGCGCATCAAGACGCACGCCAATGTCGGCGCCTACGCGACCGCCACCGGGGTCGCGATCCAGCTGCTGATCGGCCCCTGGGTGCAGACCAGCGTCTACGACATCCAGACCATTGATTTTCATTTCAAGGCGGTGCTGACCAACACGGCTCCGACCGGCGCCTACCGCGGCGCCGGCCGGCCCGAGGCCATCTACACGATCGAGCGGCTGATGGACGAGGCGGCGCGCCAGAGCGGCATCGACCGGATCGCGTTGCGCCGGCGCAACTTCATCAGCCCGGCCCAGATGCCGTACAAGAACCCGATGCAGCAGGTCTACGACACCGGCAGCTTCGAGTCGGTCATGGACCAGGCGCTGGCACTGGCCGACTGGCAAGGCTTCGACGCCCGCGCGGCCGAATCGAAGCGCCGGGGCCGGATGCGCGGCCTCGGCATCGCCACCTTTCTCGAGTGGACCGGTGGCAACGTGTTCGAGGAGCGCGTGACCGTGGCGGTGCGCGCCGATGGCGTGATCGAGGTCTTCTCGGCCGTCAACGCGATGGGGCAGGGCATTGCGACCACCCTGGCGCAACTGGTGGTCGATGCCTTCGGCGTGCCGATCGAGCAGGTGCATATCGTGCTCGGCGACACCGACCGTGGCGACGGCTTCGGCAGCGCCGGTTCGCGCTCGCTGTTCACCGGCGGCTCGGCGGTCCGGGTGGGGGCCGAGCGCACCCTCGAGAAGGCCCGCGAACTCGCGGCCAAGGAACTCGAAGTGGCCGCCGCCGACATCGAATACGCCGCCGGCGTCTTCAAGGTCGCGGGCACCGATTTGAAGCTCGACCTGTTCACGCTGGCCGGCAAGCAGGCCGAACAGCAGATCTTCGTCGACTCGACCAGCACGGTGTCGGGGCCCACCTGGCCGAACGGCTGCCACATCACCGAGGTCGAGATCGATCCGCCGACCGGCGAGGTCAGCGTGCTGACCTATGCCTCGGTGAACGACGTCGGCCGGGTGGTCAACCCGCTGATCGTCCGCGGCCAGCTCGAGGGCGGGGCGGTGCAGGGCATCGGCCAGGCGCTGTGCGAGCGCGTGGTGTACGACCGCGAGACCGGCCAGCCGCTGACCGGCAGCCTGATGGACTACGCGGCGCCGCGCGCCGACATCGTCGCCACCATGTTCCGCATGGAGATGGACGAGTCGACGCCCTGCAAGAACAACCCGCTGGGCGTCAAGGGCGTCGGCGAGCTTGGCACCATCGGGGCCACGCCGGCGGTGGTGAACGCGGTCGCCGATGCGCTGGCGCGCAACGGCCTGGCCGGGCGCACGCCGCACCTGGACATGCCGTTGACGCCCGATCGCATCTGGCGGCTGATGCAGGGGCAAACCTTGGACCACCCCCGATAGCGCCTGCGGCGCCCCCCTCAAGGGGGCGACACCAGCGGCCCGGCGAAGCCGGTTCCGCGGTATCCCTGGAAGGGGGCGAGTCCGTTGTGACTCAGCTCTGAAGCGCTAGAACTCCTCGAGTGGCAGGCCGACGTAGTTCTCGGCCAGCGAGGTCGAGGCGGCGCGCGAGTGCACCAGGTAGTCGAGCTCGGCTTCCTGGATCTTCTGGCCGAATTCGCCGGTGTCCGGGAAGCGGTGCATCAGCGAAGTGAACCACCACGAAAAGCGCTCGGCCTTCCAGACCCGGCGCAGGCAGAGGTCGGAGTAGCGGTCGAGCGCCGAGGCCGACTTCTCGGCGTAGAAGATCTCCAGTGCGCGCGACAGGTAGCCGACGTCGGCGGTCGCCAGGTTCAAGCCCTTGGCGCCGGTCGGCGGCACGATGTGGGCCGCGTCGCCGGCCAGGAACAGGCTGCCGAAGCGCATCGGCTCGGCCACGAAGCTACGCAGCGGTGCGATGCTCTTCTCCAGCGAAGGCCCGGTCACGAGGTGTTCGCGCGCCTCGGGGTCGAGGCGCAGGCGCAGCTCGTTCCAGAACGCCTCGTCGCTCCAGTTCTCGACCTTCTCCTCGGTCGGCACCTGCACGTAATAGCGGCTGCGCTTGGCGCTGCGCATGCTGCACAGCGCAAAGCCGCGCGAGGTGTTGGCGTAGATCAGCTCGTGCGACAACGGCGGCACGTCGGCCAGTACGCCGAGCCAGCCGAAGGGATAGATCTTCTCGTAGGTGTGCAGCGCATCGGCCGGCACGCTGGCGCGGCTGACGCCGTGGTAGCCGTCGCAGCCGGCGATGAAGTCGCATTCGATCTCGTGCGTGGCGCCGTCCTTCTGGTAGCGCACGCGCGGCGAGGCGGTGTCGAAGTCGTGCAGGCTGACCGACGCGGCGCCGTAGATCGTGACGAGGCCTTCGGCTTCGCGGGCCTCCATCAGGTCGCGGGTGACCTCGGTCTGGCCATAGACCGTGACCTGCTTGCCGTCGGTCAGGCCATGCATGTCGATCCGGTGCCGGGCGCCCTTGAACAGCAGCTCGATGCCTCCGTGCGGCAGGCCCTCGGCCTTGGCGCGGGCGTCGACACCGGCACGGGCCAGCAGGTCCATCGTGATCTGCTCGAGCACGCCGGCACGGATGCGGCCCAGTACGTAGTCGCCGGTCTGGCGCTCGACGATGACGTTGTCGATGCCGGCCTTGTGCAGCAGCTGGCCGAGCAATAGGCCGGCGGGGCCTGCGCCGACGATGGCAACTTGTGTTCGCATGCGAGTCTCCTGGAGTTTGCGCAAGCGTAGGGCGCCTGTGCCGTTTTGGGGCAGCCGAATGGCACGCTGTGTGCGATCATGCAAGCAGTTGCGCGATGATCGCGCAAACAGTCTCGACCATGACCATCGCCAAACCAGACTTCATCGAGGGCATCGCCAAGGGCATGGCCGTGCTCGAGAGCTTCGACACCGAGCGCCAGCGGCTCAACGCCACCCTGGCCGCCGAGCGCGCCGGCCTGACGCGCGCCGCGGCCCGGCGCCACCTGCTGACCCTGGCGCACCTGGGCTACCTCGAAACCGACGGCAGCTACTTCTGGATGTCGCCCAAGGTGCTGCGCTTCTCGGGCAGCTACCTGGCTTCGTCGCGGCTGCCGCGGGCGCTGCAGCCGACCCTGAACCGGCTTGCCGCCCAGACCCAGGA